>NZ_JCALCK010000010.1:0-150158 GCF_059812285.1 Mycobacterium sp. NGS62
GCATCCCTGCGGCCGCGCAACTAACCCGCGACCATGGCCGCGAATCGATAGAGCGGACTAGGTGAACGTCCTCAACAGTGGAGGTATTCTCCTGGGATGCCGCGTTGCGGGCTAGCCGCAGCGCGAACCCACAAGTTACGCGAGGGCAAACCGAGAGTCAAATCCCCTGCTAGTTCTTGGCTTTCGGCTCGTAGTGGTCATCAAATGCGCTCCACGCCGGCGATATTTCGCTTGCCGCGCCGCAGCACCAGCCACCGGCCGTGCAGGAAGTCGGCCGGCTGCGGCGCCCAGGCCTCATCGTCGACCTTGGTGTTGTTGACCGAGACGCCGCCTTCGGCGATTGTGCGCCGCGCTGCGCCCTTGCTTGGGCATAAGCCGCTGGCGACCAGCAGCTCGACAATTCCGTCCGGCGTGCCGGGTTTCAACTCCGCCACCGGGGTTTCGCGCAGCGCGGCCGTCAAGGTGTTTTCGTCGAGGCGCGCCAGGTCCCCGCGACCGAACAACGCCCGGCTGGCGTGTTCGACGGCATCGGCCGCTCCCTCGCCGTGCACCAGCGTGGTGAGTTCGCGCGCCAATCGCCGTTGCGCCGTGCGGTCCTGCGGCCGGGACTGGGTGGCCTTGTCCAGCTCGGCCAGTTCCTGGGCTGACAGGAAGGTGAACCAGCGCAGGTAGCGGATGACGTCGGCGTCGGCAGTGTTGACGAAGTACTGGTACCACGCGTACGGCGTCGTCATCTCCGGGTCCAGCCACACGTTGCCGCCGCCGGTCGACTTGCCGAATTTCGTGCCGTCGGCAGTAGTCACCAGCGGCACGGTCAGTGCGTGCACGCTCGCGCTCAGCTTCTGACGCACCAGCCGCACTCCGGAGATGATGTTGCCCCACTGGTCGGAGCCACCGATCTGCAGCACGCAATGATGACGTCGGTACAGCTCGACGTAGTCGTTGGCCTGCAACAGCATGTAGCTGAATTCGGTGTAAGAGATGCCGTCGCCCTCCAGCCGCCGCCGAATGGTGTCGCGGTCCAGCATCACGTTGACCGAGAAATGCTTGCCGATGTCACGCAGCAGCTCGATCGCCGACATGGCGGTCGTCCACTCGAGGTTGTTTTCGACGATGGCGCCCGTCGGTGAATTGTCGAAGTCGACAAAGCGTTCCAGTTGCCCGCGGATCCGCTCGGTCCATTCCACGACCGTGTCGGCGGTGTTGAGTACCCGTTCGCCGCTATCCCGGGGATCGCCGATCAGGCCGGTGGCGCCCCCGGCCAAGACGATGGGACGGTGCCCGGCCCGTTGAAAGCGTCGCAGCGCCAGCAGCGGCACCAGGTGCCCGGCGTGCAGACTCGGCGCAGTCGGATCGAATCCGGCGTACAGCGTGATCGGTCCCCGGGCTGCCTCGGCGGCCAGCGCATCGAGATCAGTGGATTGGGCGATCAGCTCGCGCCAGCTCAGCTCGTCCAGGATGCTCAATGACCGAGAAGGTTCAGGAGCCATGGGTAGATCTTCCAGGATCGTGGCTAGTCGCTGGCCCCAGGGGCGGGCGCGCGTGGACTGCGCCGGTACGCCGAAACTTCGGGTCGGCCCTGTAGCCACAGTCGCCAGGGCCGGTCGGCGGCCTTACTGACTCCGACCCGGGGTCCGCTGGCCGAGTCGAGCGCGTCGTTGAGCCGCAGCGTCACTGGACTGTCGCCGTCAAACAAATCGAGCCCGTTGTCGTCCATCGTGATTCCGAGGGCCGAACACAGATTTCCCGGTCCCCGGGCCAGCGCCACGTCGCGCACCGCCTCGCCGCGGCGCAACTGCGCGACGTCCAGACCGCCATCGACCGCTGCCGCCCTGAGCAGCACAGCGGCGGCTGTTCCGGCGGGGCCGCAGGCGACGTTGGCGCACACGTGGATGCCATGACTGCGATAGGTGTAAAGCCGCCCGGCGGGGCCGAACATCACCGCGTTGCGGCCACTGATGCCACGGTAGGAATGCGCTGCGGCATCCGGCCACGGTCCGTCGGGAACGCCGCCATACGCCTCGACCTCGACGATCGTCGCGCTGACGCCGCGGCCCAACAGCGTGGCGCCCAACAGTCGGTGGGCCGCTGCGACAGGGTCGACAGTCAGTTGGTCAGCGCTCACCGGACAGATTCTGCCCAAGTCCTTGACAGGCGGGCCCACAGGGGCGGATATTCATCATATGATGACTTCATCAAATGATGAATTACCTACCGAAGGTGTGGGCACCGCCGTCGACTTCCGGCATCTACGGGTGATTCGTGGCAAACACGCAGCGCTGCACGACTTTTCAGTGCAGATCGCCCGCGGCAGCATCACCGGGCTGCTGGGACCGTCCGGTTGCGGCAAAACCACACTCATGCGCTGCATCGTCGGCACTCAGATCGTGACGTCGGGCACCGTGCGGGTGCTCGGGAAGCCGGCGGGATCGGGTGCACTGCGCCGGCGCGTCGGCTACATGCCCCAAGACCCCACCATCTACGACGACCTGCGAATCATCGACAACGTCCGCTACTTCGCGGCGCTGTACGGATTCGACCACCAGGCCGCCGATGCCGCCATCGACCGAGTGGGGCTGAGGGATCACCGCACCGCCTACTGCGGAAACCTTTCCGGCGGTCAACGCACCCGGGCATCGTTGGCCTGCGCATTGGTGTGCCGACCGGAGCTGCTGGTCCTCGACGAGCCCACCGTTGGTCTGGATCCGGTGTTGCGGGCAGATCTGTGGGAGCAGTTCACCGACCTCGCCCGGTCCGGGACCACGCTGCTGGTCTCCAGCCATGTCATGGACGAAGCCGACCATTGCGGTGACCTGTTGCTGATGCGCGAAGGCCGGTTAGTCGCCCACACCACTCCGACCCAGCTACGAGAGGACACCGCATGCACGTCACTGGAGGACGCGTTTCTGTCCATCATCAGACGCAGCACCGTGCGCCAAGCCGGGTAGGGCCGGCCGGTTTTCTGCAGGCCTATCGCGCCACTACGGCGCGGATTCTGCGGCAACTGGTTGCCGATCGCCGCAGCGTCGCGATGATCTTGTTGGTGCCGGTTCTGGTCATCACGCTGATGTACTTCATGTTCGAAGACACTCCGCATGCGCCGGGCGCCCCGACGCCGTTCAACAACGCCTGCTTGATTCTGCTGGGCCTCTTCCCACTCTTCTTGATGTTCATCATCACCTCGATAACGATGCAGCGCGAACGTGCCTCGGGAACGTTGGAGCGCATCCTGACGACGCCGCTGCGCCGCCTCGACCTGCTGATCGCCTACGGGACCGCGTTCTCGGTTGCTGCGGCGATCCAAGCGGTTTTAGCGTGCATCGTGTCGTTTTGGTTTCTCGGCTTCGATACCGCGGGCAACCCCGGATGGGTGTTCCTGATCGCGATTGTCAACGCGGTGTTGGGCGTCGGCCTGGGCCTGCTCTGTAGTGCGTTCGCCCGCACCGAATTTCAGGCTGTGCAGTTCATACCGCTGGTGATGGTGCCGCAGCTGCTGCTGGCCGGCATCATCGTCCCCCGAGCGCTCATGGCGACATGGCTGGAATGGATCAGCAATGTGCTGCCGGCCAGCTACGCCCTGGAGGCACTGCAGCAGGTCGGAACGCACCCCGAGCTGACCGGTGTCGCGGTGCGAGACATTCTCGTCGTGTTGGGCTTTGCGTTGGCGGCGCTGTGCCTGGCCGCCGCGACGTTGCGTCGTCGGACGACGTAATCCAGTGGCCACCAACGTGAGTCGAAGGCGGCCCGGCCGCCCCCGGGGCGGATCCGACAATCGGGAGCGCATCTTGTCCAGCGCCCGGGAATTGTTTGCCCGCAACGGCTTCGACAAGACGTCCATCCGCGCGGTGGCCGCAGCAGCCGACGTGGATTCGGCGCTGGTGCATCACTATTACGGGACGAAGGAGCAGTTGTTCACCGCCGCGATCGACCTGCCGTTTGATCCGCTGACCGTCATCGGCCCGCTGCGTGAAACGCCCGTCGAACAACTCGGCTACACACTGCCGTCGCTGCTGTTGCCATTGTGGGATTCCGAGCTCGGCAACGGCATGATCGCGACAGTTCGCTCGTTGCTGTCCGGCGCCGACATCGGGCTGGTGCGGTCATTTCTGCGCGAAGTGATCATCGAAGAGATCGCCGCGCGGGTAGACGATCCGCCAGGGTCCGGAATCATCCGGGCCGAGTTCGTGGCGTCACAGGTTGCCGGCGTGTTGATGGCCCGCTACATCGTGGAGCTGCAGCCGTTCGCGTCGTTGCCCGTCGAGCAGATCGCCGAAACCATCGCGCCCAATCTGCAGCGTTATCTCACCGGGGATCTTCCGCGGCAGCCCGCGCCATGAGCCGGGCATGCTCGTCGTCGCCGACATCGGTCGCTTCGTCGATCAGCAGCACCGGGATGTCGTCTTCGATCCGGTAGGCACGACGCAACCGCGGGTTGTAGAGCAGCTGGTCGATCAACAGCAGCGGACCGCGATCGGCCGGGCAGACCAGAATGTCCAGCAGCGTCTGGTCGATCACTCGTGGCCGCCCGCGATCTCGGTTCGCACCGACCCGGTCAACCGCCGGAACTGGTCGGCGGCCGAGTCGAAATACCACGCATGGCGGCTCGGTTTGGGGATGCCGGCGGCACGCAACGGGCTGACCGTGGGGCGGTAGCTGGCGCTGAGCGTCATTTCGGGTACGACGTGCACGATGTCGGGACCGGGCCCGTGCTCCATGGCGGCGATCGTCTCGGTCAGGTCGGCCGCGGTGATCGTCGCACCCGGTCGCAGTGTTACCGCCGAGACCGCGACGAACTGACCGCCCACCGGCACCCCGTAGGTCACCGCGAGGTCAACTGCCGGAATGAGTCCGAGGGCGTCGGTGATCGGCTCGCAGAAAACCATGCCTCGCGCGGTGCGAATCACTGAGCCGCGCCGTCCCACCAACCAGTAGTCCCCGTCGCTGTCGCGACGGAACAGATACTCGGTGGAGATCCAGGTGTCAGCCGGAGCGAAGACACCACGTTTGACCGATGCGGTGGGGTCGATCGGTCCGCGCGGCTGGGCCAGCAGCACACCGACTTCGTCGGTGCCGGCGACCTGTACGAACCCCTCGTCGTTCTCCAGGATGAGGTCATGCTCGGCGTCGTAGGCGCCAAGCTCGACGCGGCCGACGCCCGGCAGCGGCCGGCCCTTGCTGCCGACCTTGGCGCCGGACACGTTGGCCAGCACCGCCTGTCCGTCGGTGGTGGCGAAGAACTCGACGACGTGTGCGGGCGCGAATGCGTCGACGATGCGGCACCAGAGCCCGGTCGGCATACCGGAACCGATGAACAACCGCACCGGATGATTGCCGTGCAGCACGAAACCCGGGTCGTCGATGACGTCGCGGAGCATGGCCCACGTGTAGGACACCACGGTCACGCCGTATTGGCGCACCTCGGCGATGAACCGGTCCGATTGCAGCCCGCGCGACAGTGCGATGCGGGCACCGCCGACCACCGCTCCGCCCAGGCTCACCAGTAGTCCGGACTCGTGGTGCAGCGGTGTCAGGCAGTACACGGTGTCGCTGCGGCTGAGCGCGGCGGTCGAGGCGGTACCGAATGCCGACAACGCCCAGCGATAGTTGGTGATCTGCTTGGCGGCCAGTTCGCCGCCGGCCGAGCTGAACGCGATGAACGCCAGATCCCGCGCAAAGCCGGGATCGGGCCGATACCAGCCGGGCAACTCGACGGCGTCGGGATCGATCTGCTCCATGTCGATGACACCTGCATCCTCGGGCAGATGCAGATCGCGTGCTTCACCGCCGCCGAGAACGAGGATCTGGCCGGGCAATTGGCGCGCGGTCTCCAGGTGAGTGGGATCGGTGATGATCTCGGTTACTCCCCCGATCCGGACCGCCGCGGCCAAGTCGGTGTCAGGGTGCATCAGCACCGCGACCGCGCCCAGCCGAGACAACGCGGCGATCGCGACCAACGCGCTGGGCCGGGTCTCCATCAGCACACCGACGTGTTCGCCCTGGCGCACCCCAACTTCGATGAGGCCGCGCACGACGTTGTCGATGCGGCGATTCACCGCTTCGTAGGTGTGAACGCGGCCATCGAAGAGCAAGAATTCGCCCTGTGGCGCGTCGCGCGCCTGCTCGCCGATGATCCTGCCCAGCGAGATCCGGGTGTGGTCGTTGATCTGCCCCAGCCGAACCAGTCGGGGCAACGTGCGGACGGTTTCCACCGCCAGCGTGCGCACCGATTTGTTGGCCGCCACGACCGCGTCGGCGGCACCGCGTGCCAGCGCCAGCGCCACCTCGGAAGCCTCACCGATGCCGTGTGCCACCCGGGAGCTGATTGCCACGCCGCTGTCGGTGCGCTCGACGGGCTGGTCGGCCATCGGTGCGATGCTGTCCGGTTTGCCGGAATGTCCGGAAATCCACCGCACCCACTCAGCGACGGTCGGCCAACTTTGTTCGGCGGCCTTGGATCCGACCACCAAGCCGAAGTGACCCGCGCGCAGGGTGTACTCGTACACCTCGGCATTGGGCGCCGCGCGCCGGATGCCGCGCACCGCGGGCGGCTGCCCGATGTCGTCGACCTCTCCGACGAAGGCCAGTACCGGGCAGGTGATGTCCGTCAGCGTCACGAGCTGCCCGTTGATGGCGAAACCGCCAGTCATCATCCGGTTGTGTGCAATGAACTGCTTGAGCAACTCGGAGACCGCCGGCCCCGACCACGCGATCCAGCCCTCGGACTCCAAGAATCTGCGTTGGGCTTCACGCGGCAGCAATGCCTCACGATCATGGAGCTGGCGCACGAAGTCTAGCCGGGCTTTGGCCGTCTTGAGCGGATCCATCATCTGAAAACCGGTGCGGGCCAACCAACTTGGGATATCGAGCCGGTTGAAGACGTGGTCTGCCATGAAGTTGGCGGTGGCTTGGGCCAAGTTGGGCGGGACACCCATCGGCAGCGCGGCCAGGGTGTCCACCGGAGAACCGAACGCCACGATGCTGGCAACGTTCTTCGACCGGCGATAGGCCGCGGCCTGGTAGCAGAACATCCCGCCTTGCGAATAGCCGACCAGGTGCACATCTTGGCCGGTGGTCTCCGCGGTCGTGTCGACCGCCTCGCTCAGTGCGACGATGTGGTCGGCGAGGGTGCGGCGCATGCCGCCCTCGACCTTGTCCGGTGAGCCGAAGTCGATGACCCAGGGATCCAGGCCAGCGGCGTGCAGGATGCCCACCGCACCCTCGGCCCTGGTGACGTCCCACATATTCGCCGACATCATCATCGGATGCACCAGCAACACCGGCGGACCCGCGGGAGGCTGCCCTGGCCGGTTGTCTGGCGGGAAATACCGACGGAGCTTGTACATCGGCACGCTCTCGACGACCTGGAACGGCGACGGAACCGTCCCGGTCTCCAGACCGCCGAGCCGCAAGACCTCCAGGCCGTTCTGGGCCGTGGCCATCAGGCGCTCGACCGGTCGGGTGACCGGTCGCGTGACCGCTGAGAAATTCAAATCCACCGCTACTCCCGTGATTGCCTGCACATTCTGGCACATCGTCAGGGCCGCGCCCGCAGCTTTGGGGCTGTTACAGCTAGTCTCGGGCCGATGGCGCACCTGCTGGGAGCCGAGACCGTGCACCTGGAATTTCCGACTCAGGTGGTCTTCGAGTCGCTGACGGTGGGAGTGAGCGACGGCGACCGTATCGGCATCGTGGGACGCAACGGGGATGGCAAATCCACCCTGCTGGGATTGCTGACCGGGCAGCTGCTTCCGGACTCCGGCCGGGTCACCCAACGCAGCGGGCTGCGAGTCGGTGCGCTGAGCCAGGCCGACACGCTCGACCCCGGTGGCACCGTCGGCACGACGCTGGTCGGTGACCGACCCGAACACGAGTGGGCCGGCGATGCCCGAGTGCGTGACGTGATCGGCGGCCTGGTGTCCGACATCGATTGGGGTGCAACGATTGCCACACTGTCGGGCGGGCAGCGACGGCGGGTGCAACTGGCCGCGCTGCTGGTCGGTGAGTGGGATGTCATCGCGCTGGATGAGCCCACCAATCACCTTGACATCGAAGGCATCACCTGGCTGGCCGGCCATCTGGGTCAGCGCTGGGTCCGCAACACCGGCGGGTTGCTGCTGGTGACCCACGACCGCTGGTTTCTCGACGAGGTAGCCACCACGACGTGGGAAGTGCACGACGCAACGGTCGAGCCGTTCGAGGGCGGTTACGCCGCCTACGTACTGCAGCGCGTCGAGCGGGACCGCCGCGCCGCCGTCGCCGAGGCCAAGCGGCAGAACCTGATGCGCAAAGAATTGGCCTGGCTGCGCCGCGGTGCGCCGGCGCGCACGTCGAAGCCCAAATTCCGCATCGACGCCGCCAACCAGTTGATCGCCGACGTGCCGCCGCTGCGCGACACCGTCGAGTTGGCCAAGCTGGCAACCGCTCGGCTGGGCAAGGACGTGATCGATCTGCTCGACGTGTCGGTGTCCTTCGACGGACGATCGGTACTGCGCGATATCGAATGGCGGATCGGCCCCGGTGAACGCAGCGGCATCGTCGGCGCCAATGGCGCCGGAAAGTCCACCCTGTTGGGCCTCATCGCCGGCACGGTTTTGCCTACTGCAGGAAAGGTCAAGCGCGGCAAGACGGTTCAGTTGGGGATACTCGATCAGCAGGGCGATGCCCTGGCACCGCTGGTGGGCGAGCGGGTGGCCGATGTGCTGGGCAAGCTGCGCAGCGGCTACCAGGTTGACGGTCGCGAAGTCAGCCCGACGCAGCTGCTGGAACGGCTGGGTTTCGGTCGTGATCAATTGTCCGCCCGCGTCGGTGAGCTCTCCGGCGGGCAGCGCCGGCGGCTGCAGTTGATGCTCACGTTGCTGGCCGAGCCGAACGTGCTGCTGCTCGACGAACCCACTAACGACGTGGACACCGACATGTTGGCGGCCACCGAGGATCTGCTCGATTCGTGGCCGGGAACGCTGATCGTCGTCTCCCATGACCGGTATCTGCTCGAGCGGGTCACTGATCAGCAGTATGCGATCTTGGATGGCCGGCTACGGCACCTGCCCGGCGGCGTCGAGGAATATTTACAACTGGCCAATGTGGCTGAACGTCCGGCACCTGCCACTCGAAAATCGACGGGCGGCGCCGAATTACGCGCTATGCAGAAGGAAATCGCGGCAATCGACCGCAGTCTCGCGCGGCTGGCGGAGCGGATCACCGGCAAACACGTCGAACTGGCCGAGCATGACCAGGCCGATCACGTCGGCTTGAGCCGGCTGACCCGGGAATTACGCGGGCTTGAAGACGAAGTCGCCGCGATGGAGAGCCGCTGGCTGGAGTTGTCCGAGTTGGTGGATGACAGCTAGAGACGCTGCCGCAGCCGGTCGGCGGTGTCACGAACCGCGTCGAGCTGCTTCGCGACCTGGATCGGCGCCGTTCCACCACGGGCGTCGCGCGAGGACACCGAACCCTGGATGGTGAGCACCTCGCGAACTTGTGGAGTCAATTCGGGGCTGATCGCGGCCAGCTCGTCATCGGTCAACGCTTCCAGCCCGACACCACGCCGCTCGGCGGCCTGTACCGCCGCGCCGGCCGCCTCGTGGGCCACTCGGAACGGAACGCCTTGGCGCACCAGCCATTCGGCGATATCGGTGGCCAGCGTGTAGCCGGCCGGGGCCAACGCCGCCATCCGCTCGACATCGAATGTCAGGCTGCCGACCAGGCCCGCCATCGCCGGCAGCAGCAGCTCCAGCTGCGCTACCGAGTCGAACACCGGCTCCTTGTCCTCCTGCAGGTCGCGGTTGTAGGCCAACGGCTGCGCCTTCAGGGTTGCCAACAATCCGGCCACGTTGCCGATCAACCGGCCGGATTTGCCGCGGGCCAACTCGGCGATGTCAGGGTTCTTCTTCTGCGGCATGATCGAGCTGCCGGTCGACCATGAGTCGTGCAGCGTGACGTAACCGAATTCTGTTGAGCTCCAGATGATGATGTCCTCGGCGAGCCGCGAGAGGTCGACGGCGATCATCGCGAACACGAAGGCGGCCTCGGCAGCGAAATCCCGTGCTGCCGTGCCGTCGATGGAGTTGTCGACGGCAGCGGCGAAACCCAGCTCGTCGGCGATGGCATCCGGATCGAGCCCCAGCGACGAGCCGGCCAGTGCTCCAGACCCGTACGGCGACACCGAGGTGCGCTTGTCGAGGTCGACGATCCGGTCCACGTCGCGTAACAACGGATGGGCGTGGGCGAGCAGGTGGTGAGCCAGCAGGATCGGCTGGGCCGACTGCAGATGCGTTTTGCCCGGCATGATCGCGTTCGGGTGCGCGGCCGCTTGGGCGGCCAGGGCGTTGACGACGTCGAGCGCGCCCGCGGCGACCCGACCGGCGGCATCGCGCAGCCACATCCGAAACAGCGTGGCTACCTGATCGTTTCGCGATCGTCCGGCGCGCAGTCGGCCGCCCAGTTCGGGGCCTACCCGCTCGATCAGGCCGCGCTCCAGGGCGGCATGCACGTCCTCGTCGTTGGGCAGCGGGCCGAAGCTGGCGTCGGCCACGTCTTGGGCGAGGCTGTCCAGCCCGGCCAGCAGCCCATCGCGCTGGTCGTCGGTGAGCAGGCCGGCCCGAAAAAGCACCCGGGTATGCGCCCGCGACGCGGCAAGGTCGTAGGGCGCCAGCACCCAGTCGAAGTGGGTGGATCGGCTCAACGCCGCCAGCGCGTCGGACGGGCCGTCGGCAAACCGCCCGCCCCACAGCGATCCCTGGTTGGTGCTCATCGGACCGTCACCTTTGGCGCGAGCGTGCGTAAACCCGGCGACGCTCCGCATGCCACTTGGGACACGCACGCTCGCGGAAAGGGGGTCACCCCAGGTCCCGGCGGGCGGCGATCTTGGACGACAACCCGTGCACGTACACGAAACCCTTCGCTTTGGACTGGTCGAAGCTGTCGCCCTCGTCGTAGGTGGCCAGGTTGAAGTCATAGAGTGACTGCGCGCTGCGTCGGCCATTGACCGCAATGTGCCCGCCGTGCAACACCATTCGGACCTCACCGGTCACGTGCTGCTGCGTGGTGGCGACAAAACTCTCCAGCGCCGTCTTCAACGGTGAATACCACAATCCGTCGTAGACGAGTTCGGCCCAGCGCTGGTCGGTGTGCCGCTTGAACCGCCCGAGCTCGCGCTCGAGCGTGACGTGCTCGAGCTCGGTGTGGGCGGTGATGAGCACCATCGCGCCTGGGGCTTCGTAGATTTCGCGGCTCTTGATTCCGACCAGCCGGTCCTCGACGACGTCGAGCCGCCCGACGCCCTGGGCACCGGCGCGGGTGTTGAGTTCCTCGATGGCCTGCAGCATCGACACCGGCTTGCCGTCGATGGACACCGGCACGCCGCGTTCGAACCCGACGATGACCTCGTCGGGGGTGTTCCAGTTGAGGGTGGGATCTTCGGTGTAGTCGTAGACGTCTTTGGTGGGCGCGTTCCACAAATGCTCGAGGAAGCCGGTTTCCACCGCCCGGCCCCAAACGTTCTGGTCGATGGAAAACGGCGACCGCTTGGTGACGTTGATCGGGATGGCGTTCTCTTCGGCGAAGGCGATGGCCTTCTCCCGTGTCCAGGCATAGTCACGAACCGGCGCCAGCACCTCCAGATCCGGTGCCAGCGAAGCGAACCCGACCTCAAAGCGCACCTGGTCGTTGCCTTTGCCGGTGCACCCGTGCGCGACGATGCTGCCGCCGTGCTCGCGCGCGGCGGTGACCAGGTGCTTGACGATCAGCGGCCGGCTGATCGCCGAGACCAGCGGATAGCGATCCATGTAGAGCGCGTTCGACTGGATGGTGGGCAGACAGTAGCCCTCGGCGAACTCGTCGCGGGCGTCGACGACGACCGCTTCCACCGCCCCGCAGTCCAGTGCGCGTTGGCGCACCACCTCCATGTCCTCGCCGCCCTGACCCAGGTCTATCGCGACCGCGACAACCTCCCGGCCGGTCTCCTTGCCGATCCAGCTGATCGCCACGGAGGTGTCCAAACCGCCGGAATACGCCAAGATGACGCGCTCGGACATGAACCAATCTCCTTATATCACTTGAGGTTTTCGATAACGGTGGCCAGCTCAGCGCCAGTCATCGGTTCGCGTGCGGCCACAAAGATAGTGTCGTCGCCGGCGATGGTGCCGACGACGTAGGGTAGCGCCGCCCGGTCGATGGCGCTGGCCAGGTAGTCCGCCGCCCCGGGCGGGGTGCGCAGTACCGCGAGGTTTCCGGTGGCGTCGGTCGACACCAGCAGCTCGCTCAGCAGCCGCGACAGCCGCCCGGTGCCGCCGGACACCCCGCGTAGCGGGCTGCCGTCCTCGGGCACCATGTAGGCGCCGACGCCGCCGTCGGCGCCGCGCAGCTTCACCGCACCAAGCTCTTCCAAGTCACGCGACAACGTGGCCTGGGTGACCTCGATTCCCTCGGCGGCCAGCAGCCCGGCCAGCTCGCCTTGGCTGCGCACCGGAGCTGACGACAGGATCGCCACGATGCGGGCCTGCCGCCCGGCGCGGGTGACGTCAGCTGCCGCTTTTGACCGGGTCATCGCGACTGCTCCAGCAGCCACACCAGCAGCGCCTTCTGCGCATGCAACCGGTTCTCGGCCTCGTCCCATACCGCGCTGTGGGGTCCGTCCATCACCTCGTCGGTGATCTCCTCGCCGCGGTGCGCCGGAAGGCAATGCAGCACAACGGCCTCGGGGTCGGCGAGGCTGACCAGGCCGGCGTTGACCTGGTACGGCCGGAACGGCTGCACTCGATCGAGCCCGTCGTCTTCCTGCCCCATCGATGTCCAGGTGTCGGTGACCAGCACGTCGGCGCCAGTCGCTGCCGCGTCGGCATCCGCGGTGACGGACACCGATGCGCCGGTGACCACCGCACGCTGCGCGGCGGCGGTCAGTACCGCCTTGTCGGGCGCGAACGTCGAAGGAGCGGCGATCGTCACGTGCATGCCCGCGGTGACGCCGCCAAGGATCAGCGAGTGGGCCATGTTGTTGGCGCCGTCGCCGAAGTAGGACATCTTCAGGCCGCGCAGCGCGCCCTTCCGCTCGGCGATGGTCTGCAAATCGGCCAGCACCTGGCAGGGATGGAACTGGTCGGAAAGCGCGTTGACGATCGGCACCGTCGCCGTCGCGGCCATCGCGGTCAGCCGGTCCTGTCCGAAGGTTCGCCACACGATCGCATCGACATAGCGGGACAGCACTTTTGCGGTGTCTCCCAACGTCTCGTCGCGGCCCAACTGGGTGCTGCGCCCGTCGACGACGACGGCGTGCCCGCCCAGCTGCGCGATCCCCATCTCGAACGAGAACCGGGTACGAGTGGAGTTTTTGTCGAAGATGACCGCCACTCCCCGCGGTCCTTCCAGGGGGCGGCGGCTCAGCGGATCCTTCTTCAACTCGGCCGCCAACTCGAGCACTTCGGTCTGCTCGTGCGGCGACAGGTCGTCGTCGCGCAGGAAATGCCGGGTCATAAGCTTCCCCCGGCGCTGTCCAGAATGCCCGGTAACGCGGTGACGAAGGTGTCGAGCTGATGCTCGGTGATGATCAACGGCGGAGCCAGCCGGATGACGTCGGATGCCGCGGCGTTCACCAGGAAACCGCCTGCGCGCGCAGCCATCTCGACGTCTTTTGCGCTGGGTGCGGTCAGCACGATTCCGCACAGCAGGCCGCGGCCGCGGACATGGTCGATCAGCGGGTGGTCAAGCGATTCGATGCCGTGGCGCAGCGACTTTCCGAGCACATCAGCTCGCCGCACCAGGTCGTCGGCAGCCAGCACGCGCAGCACCGCCAGTGCCGCCGCGGCGCAGATCGGGTTGCCGCCGAACGTACTGCCGTGCAGACCCGGGGTGAGTAACTCTGCGGCCGGCCCGACAGCCAGACACGCCCCAATCGGCAGCCCGCCGCCAAGCCCCTTGGCCAGCGTGACCACATCGGGGCTGATGCCGTCGTGCTGGTGGGCGAAGAACACGCCGGTGCGGCCCATCCCGGTTTGCACCTCGTCGAGCACCAACAGTGCACCATGTTGTGCGGTAATGTCCCGGGCCGCAACAAGATAGCCGTCAGGTGGGACAACGACACCGCTCTCCCCCATGATCGGCTCCAAAAACACTGCCGCGGTGTCGTCGGTGACCGCTGCGGCCAGCGCGTCGGTGTCGCCGTACGGCACGTGCGAGACGTCACCGGGCAGCGGCTCAAACGGCGCCCGCTTGGTCGGCTGGCCGGTCAGCGCCAGCGAGCCCATCGTGCGGCCATGGAAGGCCTGGTGGGCGGCAACCAGTTTCGTACGCCCGGTGAGCCGCGACAGCTTGAACGCCAGCTCGTTGGCCTCGGTACCGGAGTTGCAGAAGAACACCCGGGCCTCGGCGCCCAACAGTTCGACCAATGCCTCGGCCAGCGCGATGCCGGGCTCGGCGGCATACAGGTTGGAAGTGTGGCCGAGCGTGGACATCTGCCGGTTGACGGCATCGATGACGGCCGGATGGCAGTGCCCGAGGATGTTGACGGCGATCCCGCCGAGCAGGTCCAGATACGAGTTGCCGTCCACGTCGGTGACAACCGCGCCGTCGCCGCTGGCCAATGCGACGGGCGGGACACCGTAGTTGTTCATCATCACCGCCGACCACCGCTGCTGGATGGTTTCAGTGCGTGGCGATCGCAAGCTCGGCGATGCCGAGCGCAGCGGGTCGCCACCATGTGATTCGGTCACGCGCTCACCACCTTGGTGCCGGTACCGGCATCGGTGAACAACTCCACCAACACGCAGTGCTCGACGCGGCCGTCGATGACATGTGCGCTGGGCACGCCGCCGGCGACGGCGCGCAGGCAGGCTTCGACTTTCGGGATCATGCCGGTCTCCAGCGCGGGCAGCAGTTGCCCCAGTGTTGCCGTGTCGATTTCGCTGACCAGTGAAGTGCGGTCGGGCCAACGGGTGTACAGCCCTTCGACGTCGGTGAGCATCAGCAGCTTTTCGGCTCCCAGCGCTTCGGCCAGCGCCGCCGCAGCGGTGTCGGCGTTGATGTTGTGCACGACGCCGTCGGTGTCCGGCGCCAGCGTCGACACCACCGGAATACGCCGGGCCGCAATGAGATCCAGCACCGCGGCGGTGTTGACGCGGTCGACATTGCCGACCAGTCCGATATCGGTGGCCACCCCGTCGACGGTGACGCTGCGCCGCACCGCGGTGAACAGCTGCGCATCCTCGCCGGTGATCCCGACCGCGTAGGGCCCGTGGGCGTTGATCAGGTTGACCAGTTCCCGACCCACCTGCCCGAACAGCACCATGCGCGCGACATCGAGCACTTCAGGTGTGGTGACCCGGAATCCGCCCTTGAAATCCCCGGGAACTCCGAGCCGCCGCAGCATGGCAGTGATCTGCGGGCCGCCGCCATGCACGACGACGGGATGGATACCGCAGTTACGCAGAAATGCCATATCCGCGGCAAACGCATGCTTGAGCGTCTCGTCGGTCATCGCGTTGCCGCCGTATTTGATGACGACGATCTTGCCGTGCAGTTGTTTGAGCCAGGGCAGGGCTTCGGCCAGCACCTGCGCTTTGACCAGGGTGGGTAGCTCGCTGGTCGTCATGAGCTGTAGGCCGAATTCTCGTCGACGTAGCCATGTGACAAGTCGGTGGTGCGGATGGTGGCGGTGGCGTCGCCGGCGCCGAGGTCGACGTCGAGATTGATGTCGGCGCCTGAAAGATCGACCTCACGCGCGCCGGGCATCCCGGCGCCGTCCGTGAACACTGCCGAGCCATTGAACGACACGGTGATCCGGTTCGGGTCGATGGTGAACGGCGCCATGCCCACGGCGGCGAGCACCCTTCCCCAGTTCGGGTCAGAGCCGAACAGCGCCGTCTTGACCAGGCTGTCACGGGCGATCAGCCGGGCGGCGGTGAGCGCGTCGTCGTCGCTGGCGGCACCGGTCACCGTCACGGTGATGCGCTTGGTCACGCCTTCGGCGTCGGCCTGCAGCTGGGCGCACAGGTCGTCGCAGACCCGCAGCACCGCATCGTCGAGATCGGCTTGGCTCGGCGCGATTTCGCTTGCGCCGGAAGCCAGCAGCAGCACGGTGTCATTGGTCGAGCAAGTGCCGTCGATGTCGAGACGGTCAAAGGTGATCGCGGTGGCGCGGCGCAGCGCCTGGTCGAGCGCTGCCGGTTCGGCCACCGCGTCGGTGGTGAGCACACACAGCATGGTGGCCAACGACGGAGCCAGCATCCCGGCGCCCTTGGCCATCCCGCCGATGGTCCAGTTGCTTTTATGGTGCAGTGCCACCTGTTTGGGCACGGTGTCGGTGGTCATGATGGCGCGAGCTGCTTCGTCGCCGCCGGTCAGTCCGCCGGCCATCTCGTGCACGATCTCGGCGACACCGGTGAGCACCTTGTCCATCGGAAGTCGGTCGCCGATCAGCCCGGTGGAACAGACCGCGACCTCGATCGCCCCAGTTTCGGTGCCCCAGTCCGACAATGCGGCGGCGACGGCCTCGGCGGTCGCGTGAGTGTCTTGAAAACCGGCCGGTCCGGTGCAGGCGTTGGCACCGCCAGAGTTGAGGATCACCGCACGCAGCCGGCCGGTCGTCAGCACTTGCTGGGTCCACAGCACCGGGGCGGCTTTGACCTGATTGCGGGTAACCACGCCCGTCGCTGCATAGTCGGGGCCTTCGTTGAACACCAGCGCCAGGTCGGGGGCGCCGGATGCTTTGATGCCGGCGGCAATTCCGGTGGCGCGGAAGCCGGCCGGCGCGGTCACTCCCTGCGCGCGCACCAACCGTGTGGCGTCTGCGATGTCGGTCATGGCGCCATCCCAACCAGCGGAAGACCTTCTGACTCCGGCCAGCCCAATGCCAGGTTCATCGACTGCACCGCGGCGCCGCCGGTACCTTTGACCAGGTTGTCGATCGCGGCGATCGCAATGAACGTCCCGGCGTCCTCGTCGACCGCGACCGCGAGGTGCGCCGCGTTGCTGCCGATCACCGCCCCGGTGCGGGGCAGTTGCGCGTCGGGGAGCAGAAAAATGAAAGGCTCAGCGCCGTAAGCCTTTTCGTAGGCAGCCCGTAACTCCGAAACCGGCGCACGGGTGGGTGCGGTACACGTGGCCAGGATGCCCCGCGACGTGGGGATGAGCACCGGCGTGAACGACACCGTGACGTCACGGTCAGTCACCAACTTCAGGCCCTGCGCGATTTCCGGTGTATGCCGATGCGCACCGGCGATGCTGTAGGCGCGCGCCGAACCGATGACCTCCGACCCGAGTAGGTCGGTCTTGGCGGCCCGCCCGGCACCGGAGGTGCCGCTGACTGCGACCACGGTCACCGCGGGCTCGATGAGATCCTCGGCCACCGCGGGCAACAGCGCCAGCAATGCGGCCGTCGGATAGCAGCCGGGTACCGCGATCCGGCGGGTAGCCCGCAGTTGGTCGCGCGCCCCGGGCAGCTCGGGCAGTCCGTACGGCCAGCTGCCGGCATGTGTGGACCCGTAGAACCGCTGCCAGGCGTCGGCGTCGGTGAGCCGAAAATCTGCGCCACAGTCCACCAGCAGCGTTTCGGAGCCGAGCTGTTCCGCCAGCGCGGCCGAATGTCCGTGCGGCAGCGCGAGGAAGACCACGTCGTGGCCTTGCAGTATCTCCGGCTCGGTCGGTTCCAGGAATCGCTGCGCCAGTGGCATCAGGTTTGGATGATGTTCGGCCAGCGTGCTGCCCGCGCTTGCCGCAGCGGTCAGAGCGCCGATGGTCAGCCGGCCATCGGAATAGGCTGGGTGTCCGAGCAGCAGCCGCAGGATCTCCCCGCCCGCGTAGCCGCTGGCACCGGCTACCGCCACCCGCATAGTCATGTCAGCATCCTTGCATGACTATGCATCGTGATGCAAATTCATTCCTGGGCTTCCGCGAGCGTGCGTGTTCCCGGGTTTCGCTCCGGAGTGTCGGCCGGGAACACGCACGCTCGCGGCAGAAGTAAGGGGCGCTTAACCCCGCAACACCGCACCGACCCGGTCGGCGGCGCATCGTACGGCGGCGTCGCGGGCGGAGCTGGCGTCGTCCTCGGTCAGCGTGCGGTCGGGGGCACGGAACCGCAGCGCAAACGTCAGCGATTTGCGGGCTTCGCCTAGTTGCGGGCCGGTGTAGACATCAAAGAGCCGGATGTCCTCCAAGAGCTCACCTGCGCCGTCGCGCAGCGCATCCATCACCGCCTGGGCGGCGACGTCGGTGTCGACCACCAGGCTGACATCCTGGAACACCGCTGGGAACGGCGATACCCGGGGCGCGGGCAGCGCCTCGACGATGGGCATCGCGTCGAGGTTCACCTCAACCGCGCAGGTGCCCTTCGGTAGGCCGGACCGCTCGATCACCGCCGGATGCAGTTGGCCGGCGTGGCCGATCACGGTCTCGCCGACCAGCACCTCGGCGCAGCGGCCCGGATGCCAGGGCAGATACTGAGCGGCTCGCAACACCACGTCGACACCGCTGACGCGGGCGATCACCCGAACCGCTTCGAACGCGTCGGCGGCCTCCACCGGCCGGCCGGCTCCCCACGGGCCACGCGGCTCCCGCAGCCCGGTCAGCACCGCGGCGACGTGCTGCGGCTGACGCGGCAGCGACGCGTCCAGCGCCGCGACCTCGGCAGCGGTGGGACGGCGGTCCACCGGGATGCGCGCCACGCCGTGGGGCTGCTCGGCCGACTGAGCCACCTGCGCGATGGCGTAGAGCGCAACATCGGCGATGCCCCGAGACACATTGCGCACCAACGCTTCCAGCAGGCCAGGCAGCAGGGTGGTGGCCAGGTGCGGCCGATCGAACTCCAGCGGGTTGAGCACCTGGGTGGTGGCACGCCGTGGGTCATCAACGGCTAGACCCCAGGCCTCGAACACTCCTGCGGACAGAAACGGTGTCGGAAGGATTTCGACGTAGCCGGACAGCGCCAGCGACTTGCCGACCGCGCGGCGCCGCTTTTGGGTGGCGGTGAGGCCGCGGCCCGCCGGCGCCGACGGCAGCACCGAAGGGATGGGCTCCAGGCCCTCCAACCGGAGTACCTCTTCAACCAGGTCGGCGGGTTGCAGCAGGTCGGGTCGCCAACTCGGCGGCGTCACGGTCACGACGTCGCCGTCGCCGGTCACCGTGGCGCCGATCTGCGTAAGACGCCGGGCGGTGGTGCCGTGCGGGTATCGGACGCCGGCGGTACGGTCCGGCAGGTCGGCGGCAATGCGGATCGGCGGCAACCGCCAGTCGTCGACAGGAGGGTCGCCGCGCCAGTCGGTCAATGTCGGGGCGACCGCGCCACCGGCGATCTCGGCGAGCAGCGTCGCGCAGCGGTCCAACGCCGCCACCGAGATGGCCGGGTCGACCGCACGTTCGTAGCGGCGGGCAGCCTCGCTGGGCAGGTGCAGCCGCCGTTGGGTACGCGAGACCGCCGCCGGATCCCAGACCGCGGCCTCGAGCAGCACCTCGGTCGAGTCGTCGCGCATCTCGGTGCTGCCCGATCCCATCACGCCGCCGATGGCCGCGGTCGCGACCTCGTCGACGATGAGCACATCAGCCGGATTGAGCTGGCGTTCGACATCGTCCAAGGTGGTCACGGTTTCGCCGGGCCGGGCGAATCGCACGTCGAAGCCACCGGTGACCCGCTTGCGATCGTGGGCGTGCATCGGATGGCCCAGTTCGAGCATCACGTAGTTGGTGGCATCTACGGCCGGCGAGATCGCCCGGATCCCGCACAGCAGCAGGCGCCGCTGCAGCCACCAGGGCGACGCCGCGGCGGGGTCGATGCCGGTCACTGGACGCAACGCGAATCGCCGCACCCCGGTCTCCGGTTGCACCGTCAGCGGCCACGCCTCTCCCTGGACGGGCAACGGCGCCACGTCGGCGGGGTCGACGAATTCGAGGTCGTAGGCGCAGGCGATTTCGCGGGCCAGGCCGCGCACCGACATGCCGTAGCCGCGGTCCGGGGTGATGGCCAAATGGAAGACGACATCGTCGAGACCAAGGACCGCAGCCCCGTCGGCTCCGGGCTCTGCGGTGTCCGGCGGAAGCACCAGGATACCGGAATGCTCCGCAGCCAAACCTAATTCAGCTGCCGAGCAGATCATTCCGTCAGAGGTGCGGCCGTAGGTCTTGCGCGCGGTGATCGTGAAGTCACCGGGCAAAACGGTGCCCGGTAGCGCCACCACCACCAGGTCACCAACGACGAAATTCGTTGCACCGCAGATGACATCGCGCGTCTGGCGCTCCCCCACGTCGACCTGGCAGGCGCGGATCGGCTTTTTGAATTCGGTGAGCTCTTCGATATCGGCCACCCGCCCCACCGTCAACGGGCCGCTGACCGGGCCGAGCGGAATCACCTCCTCGACCTCGTGGCCGATGCGGACCAGCGTCTCCTCGAGCTCGTCGGGCGGCACATCCCAATCCGGGGCGCCGAGGGCGACGGCTTCGCGCAGCCAGCTGTACGGGACGCGCATCAGGCCCCGACCCCGAACGGCAGCGAGAACCGCACGTCGCCCTCGACCATGTCGCGCATGTCGGGGATGCCGTTGCGAAACTGCAGGGTGCGCTCCAGCCCCATGCCGAATGCGAAGCCGGTGTATACCCCGGCGTCAATACCTGCGGCGCGCAAGACATTTGGGTTCACCATGCCGCAGCCGCCCCACTCCACCCAGCCCGGGCCACCTTTCTTGCCCGCGAACCACACGTCGACTTCCGCCGACGGCTCGGTGAAGGGAAAGAAGTGCGGGCGGATCCGGATGCGGGCGGACGGGCCGAACTCGGCTCGAGCGAACGCGTCCAGCGTCCCGCGCAGGTGGGCCATCGACAGCCCTCGATCCACCGCCAGGCCCTCCACCTGATGGAACACCGGTGTGTGAGTGGCGTCGAGTTCGTCGGTGCGGAAAGTGCGCCCGATCGAGATGACGTAGACCGGCAGTTCACGCTGTAGCAGCGTGCGCACCTGGACCGGCGAGGTATGGGTGCGCAGCAACTGCCGCGAGCCCTCCGGGGCGATGTAGAAGGTGTCTTGTTCGCTGCGCGCGGGATGGTCGGCGGGGAAGTTCAGTGCGTCGAAGTTGAACTGCTCGGTCTCGATTTCCGGTCCGTCGGCCAGTTCCCAGCCCATCGCGATGAAGGTGTCGGCGATGTGTTCGGCCAAAATCGTGATGGGATGGCGGGCGCCGGTCGGCTGGCGGGTCGACGGCAGTGTCACGTCGATTTGTTCGGCGACCAGCACCGCTGTATCCCGCTCGGCGCGCAGTTCTCCCAATCGCTCGTCGAAACTGCCCTGCGCTTCACCCCGTGCGCTGTTGACGCGCCGGCCGGCGTCCGCGCGGTTGGCTTTAGGAAGCGTGGCCAACGCTTGGCGGGCCTGCGCCAACGCCGACCGGTCACCGAGGTGCTCGGTTTTGGCGTGGGCCAGCGCATCGAGGTCGGTCGCCGCGGCAAAGGCCCGCCGTGCCGCGTTGACGGCTTCGGCCAACGCCTCCGGCGACAGGTCGACGGGCTGGTCACCCACGCGGCGACACTCTCCTTGGCTGGCGGTTCGCGGCACGAGTGTGACGCAAGTGCAAATCTTAGGTGATTGAGCGGCGCCAAGGATGGGGGCGTCGACACCTCCGGCGACGGTGTCGGGCGTGCTCGGAGTGCGGGGTCAGGCGGTGGACAACTCGGCCATCGGCAGCGGCCGGCGCAGCGTGCGGAGCCGGATGATCCCGTCTGCCGTCAGCGCGCCCAGGGCGCCCACACCGACACCGGCCAACACCGACCACGGGGTGTGCGCCAGCATCAAAAACCCGAAGGCGCCCCCGACGCTCAACAGCACATACCGCACCGGCGTCCACGGAGTCGGTCGCCCGAACCGGGTGGCGACCAGCATGCCCAGCACCAGTGCGACGGCGTGCCCGGCGTCGGTGAACTCGGCACCGACGGCCGCCGCCGCCACCGCGGCCGGCACCCACCAGCCGATCCACACCGGTCGCCAGCGCGCCGGCACGGCGCCGGTCAGCGCTCCCAGCACCGCGACGGCCCCGTAGCTCATGCCGACGTCACTGGCGTGCGAGATCGACATCGGCAACCAGCCGAGTTTGATCGCCGCAGTGATACCGGCCGCGACAAGCAGTGTCGCGCCGATGTGTCCGGTGACGAACACCACAGTCATCCGGGCGCTGTGCCAGATCAGCTCAGCCAGGGCGAGCAGGCATACCAGTCCGGGCAACCAGACGTAGATCGGCCCGGCATCGGTGACGAATGCGCTGCCGAACAGGGTGTCCAGGTGCCCGTGCGCCAGGTTGTGCACATTGGTGCTGGCGTTGCGAATGGCCTGCGCCTGCGCCTGCGGACCGAGAACCAGGAGTGCCGTGCTGACCGCTGTCAGAATCGCTGCGTAACCGACGGTGATCCGGACCCGGGCGAGCCGGGTGAACATATCGGCGATCATCGACATCTACTATGCCTCAGCATCGTCGTCTTCCGCTTCGTCGGTACCTGACAGGTCCCTGGCAGTTCTGAGTCGATAGAGGGCCAGTTCGGGAGGAAGCCCGGGCGTCTTGGCCGCGAACATCGATCGGTGGGTGCGTTTGGCCACCACTCCCAACTCGTCCAAATCACCCTGAGCGAGCTCGTCCAGGGTCGTGCCGGAGATCATGATGCCGCCCTTGGTCGCGCGTTCCATCACTCGGGCCGCGATGTTGACGTCGACGCCGAGCCAGTCGCCGGCCAGCCGCTGCGGACGCCCGGTGTGGATTCCGACCCGCATCCGCGGTCGATAGCCCGCCACGTCGACCGCCTTCACTGCCTGCACAGCAGCGCACACCGCGCCGACCGCGACGAGCGGATCGGCGAACACCGCCATGATGCCGTCGCCCATCCGTTTGACGATGTGCCCCCCGGCATCCAATAGCGGCGGCTCAACGGCGCGGGCCACCCGCCGCAACAGCATCAACGTCGCGTCGTCGCCGGCCTGCAACGACCACGACGAGAACCCCACCAGATCGGTGAACACCAACGTCACATCTGGGTTGGCCGGCCTGCGGGCAACCGCTTCGGTCAGCGCTTGCCACACCTGAAGCGCGCCGAGACCGACCTGACGCGACGCCCCGTCGCGGCCGCCGAGTAGCCGCCCCGCGGCCCGTGCCGCGGCGCGTGGACCGCCCTCCCCCGCGGTGGACAATGGATCGCCGAATTCAGGATCGCCGGGTAATGCGCGGCGGGCGCGCCGGATGAAGTCGACAACTCCCGCGCTTTGATTTCTGTCGCGCAGCCAATCCGCCGCTCCGTGTATCGATACCGGAGAGCGGTCTTTGGACGAAGGCGTGGCCGGCGTGGTCGCCGCTTGCTCGGGCTCGCCGGACGCCGAATCGGGCCCGAGGTCCACGGCGTCCAGCCTAGGTGCTGCCCAAAGAGCGCGGCAACGACCGTCGTAGTGGCGTCCGCCACCGTTGACGTCAAACCGCCTGATCACGCGCTTGCCTCAGCGCGGTCGACAGTCGGTAACACGTCGACGCGGCACACCGCGGAAATCGTAGACAACGTTTGTTGTCAACATTATCGTGGACTTATCAGCAGCCAGGAGGTCGCGATGACCACGACGAAATCGATACCGTCGGTCGAGCCCGCCCTCGTCACGCATAGCGACGATGCCGCCGCCAACGCCGAGCCCCTGGGCCCGGATTCGCTGACCTGGAAGTATTTCGGCGACCTGCGCACCGGGATGATGGGCGTGTGGATCGGCGCGATCCAGAACATGTATCCGGAGTTGGGCGCCGGCGTCGAGGAGCATTCGATCCTGCTGCGCGAACCACTGCAACGCGTTGCCCGCTCGGTGTATCCGATCATGGGCGTGGTCTACGACGGCGACCGAGCGCAGCACACCGGCGAGCAGATCAAGCAGTACCACCACACCATCAAGGGCGTCGACGCGTCTGGCCGCCGCTATCACGCGCTTAACCCGGAAACGTTCTATTGGGCACACGCGACGTTTTTCATGCTGGTGATCAAGGTGGCCGAATACTTCTGCGGCGGGCTGACCGAGGCCGAGAAGCGCCAACTGTTCGACGAGCATGTGCAGTGGTACCGGATGTACGGGATGAGCATGCGGCCGGTGCCCAAATCCTGGGAGGACTTCCAGGAATATTGGGAGCGCATGTGCCAGGACGAGCTGGAGATCAACCAGGCCACCCTGGACATCTTCCAAATCCGGATCCCCAAACCAAAATTCGTGCTGATGCCCACGCCGATCTGGGATCAGTTGTTCAGGCCGTTGACGGCCGGGCAGCGCTGGATAGCGGCCGGACTGTTCGACCCGGCGGTTCGGGAGAAGGCCGGCATGCGGTGGACGCCGGGCGACGAAGTGTTGTTGCGGCTCTTCGGCAAAGCAGTCGAGCTGGCGTTTCTGGCGGTGCCCGACGAGATCCGGTTGCATCCGCGCGCGTTGGCCGCCTACCGGCGAGCGGCGGGCCGGCTCCCCGCCGACGCCCCGCTGGTGGAGGCACCGGGTTTCATGGCGCCGCCACGTGATCGTCGCGGCATGCCGATGCACTACTTCCCGCCCCGCGCCCACCCCGCGAAGAACATCATTGAACGCGCCGGATCTTTGGTGCACACCACGTTCTCGTTGGCTGGTCTGCGACCCACGCGCAGCCGCGGTAGAGCCGCCTGATCAGCGCAGCGCCCGCGCGCTCTGGTAGAGGCAAATCGATGCGGCCGCAGCCACATTGAGGCTCTGCGCGCCGCCCGGCATGGGGATCTGTACGCGGTGGTGTGCCCGCTGCGCCACCTCCGCTGAAAGACCGTGCGATTCCGGCCCGAACAGCCACGCCGTAGGGCTGGCGAGGTCGGCGTCGTCGAGCGAGAGCTCGCCATCCAGCGTGGTCGCCAACACCTGCAAGCCGGCGGCCTGCAGCGACGCAACCGCGTTACCGGCATCGGGCGCCACCGCGACCGGGATGGAAAAGATGCTTCCAGCGGAGGCGCGCAGACACTTGCTGTTGTAGGGATCGACGCTGTGGCCGGCCAGGATCACCGCGGCGGCGCCCATCGCGTCAGCGACGCGAATCAAGGTGCCGGCGTTGCCCGGTTCGCTGATCTCGACGGCAACGACGACCAGTCGGGGCGCGCCAGTCAGCACGTCGTCGACGGTGACGGACGCCATCTCGCACACCGCCACCAAGCCAACCGGAGTCACCGTGTCCGACAACGCCTTTGCCGCGCGCTCAGTGACCAGATGAACCGGGGCATCCTGCGCGTCCAACAGTGCGGCGTGCCGTTGGGCGGCTGACTCGGTGACGAAGACGTCACGAGTCAGTCCGCGGCGAGACGCCGCCTCGACTAGGTTGGCGCCTTCGGCCAGAAACCGTCGGGACCGCCGCCGAGCGATATGCCGATGCAGTTTGACCGCCGTGACCACCCGGGTCGAGCGTTCGGTGAGCACCTGACTGCCGCGAAGCTCAGGCAGCCTCTCCGGAGGGCGCGTTGACGTCTTCGGGCAGTGCGGCCCGGGCGACATCGACCAGGGCGGCAAACGCCGCAGCATCGCTCACCGCGATTTCGGCGAGATTCTTGCGGTCGACCTCGACACCGGCGGCCTTGAGTCCCTGGATCAACCGGTTGTAGGTGATGTCGTTGGCTCGGGCTGCCGCGTTGATCCGCGCGATCCACAGCTTGCGGAACTCGCCCTTGCGTGCGCGACGGTCACGGTAGGCGTAGTTCAGTGAATGCAGTTGCTGTTCTTTGGCTTTGCGGTATAGCCGGGAGCGCTGACCGCGATAACCTCGCGAAGCCTTCAGGATGGTGCGCCGCTTCTTCTGGGCGTTGACTGCCCGCTTCACGCGTGCCATGGGGTGTTCCTATCGTCGGGTGGTTGGGCTGGTCAGCCGTTCAGCATCTTGTTGACCCGCTTGGTGTCGTGGGCCGACACGGCGGTGCGCCCTTCCAGGCGGCGGGTGCGAGTGGACGGCTTGTGCTCGAGCAGATGCCGGCGATTTGCTTTCTGACGCAGGATCTTCCCGGTACCGGTACGCCGGAACCGCTTGGAAGCCCCGCTGTGGGTCTTGGCCTTGGGCATGTGTCCTCAGTTCTGCTGTTAGTTCGATGGAGTTTCGGCGTCGTCACCGTGTGCGGGGCCGGCGGGTTCGCCGGCTTGCTGCGCCGCCCTGGCGCGAGTCTTCGCGCCGCGGTGCGGTGCCAGCACCATGGTCATGTTGCGTCCGTCCTGCTTGGCCGACGTCTCGACGAATCCGTAGTCGGCGACGTCGGCGCCCAACCGTTGCAGCAGCCGGTAACCCAGCTCGGGTCGCGACTGCTCACGTCCGCGGAACATGATGGTGACCTTGACCTTCGACCCGGCCTCCAGGAATCGGACGACGTGGCCCTTCTTGGTTTCATAGTCGTGATCGTCGATCTTGGGTCGCAGCTTCTGTTCCTTGACGACGGTCTGCTGCTGGTTCTTGCGAGACTCGCGCGCCTTCTGCGCCGCCTCGTATTTGAACTTGCCGTAGTCCATGATCTTGCAGACCGGCGGTCTGGCGTTCGGTGCGACTTCGACGAGGTCGAGATCGGCGTCGGCGGCGACGCGCAGTGCATCTTCGATACGCACGATGCCTACCTGCTCCCCTCCCGGGCCGATTAAACGGACTTCAGGTACGCGAATGCGCTCGTTGACGCGGGTCTCAGTGCTGATGGGGCCTCCTGGGCTCGATGGATAGTTTTCCGGTAGCGGCCGGCCGGTGTCGGAGATCCAGCGGTAGAAATACCACGCCATCAGCGAAAAAGCCCTGCGTAAGCAGGGCCCGTGCCGACCGGTCGCGGATCGAGCCGCCTGCGTCGCTCGCAGAACAGGCACCCTCGGGATGCCGGTGACCGGACCGTTGAGCCGGTCTGGCCAACGGTGGGAGTGGGACTCCACTTGCTGTCCCTGGCCTTCGCCGGGACGGTCGCGCAGGCAAGTCTAGCAGTGCTGATGCTATGGCCGGTCGCGTACTCAGGCGATTCGCGGTCTGAGGGCATATCCTCGCGGTCTGTGACACTTGTTGCGCCCCGCTCCGGGCGCCTTTCCGCCTCGCGCTATCACTGGGTTCCTGCCGCAGCCGGTTGGACCGTCGGGGTTATCGCGACGTTGTCGCTGCTGGCCAGTGTGTCGCCGTTGGTCCGCTGGGTCATCAAAGTGCCGCGAGAATTCATCAACGACTATCTGTTCAACTTCCCCGACACCAGCTTCGCCTGGTCGTTCGTATTGGCGCTGCTTGCGGCGGCTCTGACCGCACGCAAACGTATCGCCTGGTGGATCCTGGTCGGAAACCTGCTGGTTGCCGCCGCGATCAACGGCCTGGAACTGGCGCAGGGCAGCGATAGCGCGCTGCAGGTGTTCGGCGAGAGCCTCGGGCTCGCCCTGCATGTGGCGGCGGTCGTAGTTCTGGTGCTGGCCTATCGCGAATTTTGGGCCAAAGTTCGGCGCGGGGCGCTATACAAGTCGGCCGCGGCCCTCATCGCGGGGTGGGTGCTCGGGATTGCGCTGTCGTGGGGACTGGTCGAGTTGTTTCCGGGGTCGCTGCACCGCGGCGACCGGCTCCTCTATGTAGCGGACCGGGTGGTCGGCTTTGCGCTGGCCGGGCAGGCGTCGTTTGCGGGGAAACCACATCTTTTCCTCAACGATCTGTTCGGCCTCTTGGGCGCACTCGCACTGATCGTGGCAGCGATCGTGCTGTTTCAGTCCCAACGCGCCGAGAGCGCGCTGACCGGCGAGGACGAATCGGCCATCCGCGGGCTGCTGGAACTGTACGGAAACAACGATTCGCTGGGCTATTTCGCGACGCGCCGCGACAAGTCGGTGATCTTCGCGCCCAGCGGTCGCGCCGCGATCACCTATCGCGTCGAGGTCGGCGTCTGCCTGGCCAGCGGCGACCCGGTGGGCGACCCGAGGGCATGGCCGCAAGCCATTGGCGCGTGGTTGCAGCTGTGCCAGGCCTACGGGTGGGCCCCTGGGGTCATGGGCGCCAGTTCTCAAGGGGCTAAAGCTTTTCGGGAAGCGGGACTCAACGCTCTGGAATTGGGTGACGAAGCCATCCTGCATACCGCGGAATTCAAGTTGTCCGGCCCCGATATGCGCGCAGTGCGCCAAGCGGTGACCCGAGCCCGCCGGGCGGGGTTGTCGGTACGCATCCGCCGGCACCGCGACATCGCAGGCGACGAGATGGCACAGCTGATCACCAGCGCGGATGCGTGGCGCGACACCGAGACCGAGCGCGGGTTTTCGATGGCGCTGGGTCGTCTCGGTGACCCCGCCGACGGCGATTGCCTGTTGGTCGAGGCGCTGCATGGCGACAGCGACGTAGTGGCGATGCTGTCGTTGGTGCCCTGGGGGCAAACCGGAGTCTCGCTGGACCTGATGCGTCGCTCACCGCAATCACCCAACGGCACCATCGAACTCATGGTCAGCGATCTCGCGCTGAATGCCGAACGCCTTGGCATCAACCGTATTTCGTTGAACTTCGCGATGTTCCGTTCGGCGTTCGAGCAGGGCGCTCAGCTCGGCGCCGGCCCGGTAGCCCGGTTGTGGCGGGGATTACTGGTGTTCTTCTCACGCTGGTGGCAGTTGGAGACGCTGTATCGCTCGAACATGAAATACCAGCCGCAGTGGCTACCCCGATACGCCTGCTACGAAGACGCCCGGCTGATTCCGCGGGTGGGTGTCGCGTCGGTGATCGCCGAGGGTTTTCTGGTGCTGCCGTTTTCTCGCCGCAACGAGCAGCACACCGGCCATCGTCCGTCGGTGCCGTCGGTGCTGGTAGAGACCGGGCTGTTGCATCACGATGGGCGGGCTCCCGACGTCTCCGGCTTTCAGCAAGCCGAGGTCTCCGAAACCGAGGACCGTCAAACCCGCCTGCCCGAGCAGATGCGGGTCCGGTTGGCGAAGCTGAAGAAGCTGCAGCACAGCGGGATTGACGCTTATCCCGTCGGGCATCCGCCAACTCACACGATCACGCAGGCACTGGGCAGCGTCGACGACGCGACCGTTTCGGTGGCCGGGCGTGTGCTGCGGATCCGCGACTTCGGCGGCGTGTTGTTCGCCCAGCTGCGCGACTGGTCGGGGGAAATGCAGCTGCTGCTGGATAATTCGGTCCTCGAGCAGAGCCGCACTGCGGATTTCACCAGGGCCATCGACCTGGGCGACCTTGTCGAGGTTACCGGCCACATGGGGCTCAGCAGGACCGGCACCCGGTCGCTGATCGCCACCAGTTGGCGGTTGATCGGTAAATGTCTGCGACCACTGCCGAACAAGTGGACGGGGCTTGCCGACCCGGAAGCCCGAGTGCGCACCCGCTACGTCGACCTGGCGATCAACTCCGAATCGCGTCAGCTCATCACGGCGCGCAGCAGCGTGCTGCGCTCGATCCGGGAGACATTGACAGCCAAGGGATTTCTCGAAGTCGAAACCCCGATTCTGCAGCAGATCCACGGCGGTGCGACTGCCCGACCGTTCGTCACTCATATCAACGCATACGACCTGGACCTGTACCTGCGCATCGCGCCGGAGCTATACCTCAAGCGGTTGTGTGTCGGCGGTGTGGAGCGAGTGTTCGAGCTGGGCCGGGCGTTTCGCAATGAGGGCGTCGACTTCAGCCATAACCCGGAGTTCACCTTGTTGGAGGCCTACCAGGCGCACGCCGACTATTTGGTGTGGGTCGACGGATGCCGGGAACTGATTCAGAACGCCGCGGCAGCCGCCAACGATGCGCCGGTGGTGATGCGACCGCGATCCGACGATGCCGACGGCAGCTTGGAACCGGTCGACATCTCCGGTGTGTGGCCGGTGAAGACCGTGCATGACGCGGTGTCAGAAGCACTCGGTGAGCAAGTCGACAGCGGAACGGATCTGGCCACGCTGCGCAAACTCTGTGATGCCATCGGCATCCCCTACCGCCCCCGCTGGGATGCCGGCGCGGTGGTGCTGGAACTCTACGAGCAGCTCGTCGAGGCACGTACCGAACTGCCGACGTTCTACACGGATTTTCCGACGTCGGTGTCGCCGTTGACCCGTCCGCATCGCAGTAAACCGGGGGTCGCGGAGCGTTGGGATCTGGTGGCGTGGGGCGTCGAGCTGGGGACCGCCTACAGCGAGTTGACCGATCCGCTGGAGCAGCGGCGTCGGTTGCGGGCGCAGTCTCTGCTGGCCGCCGGCGGAGACCCGGAGGCGATGGAGCTCGACGAGGATTTCCTGCAGGCGATGGAGTATGCGATGCCACCCACCGGGGGCCTGGGGATGGGTGTTGACCGGGTGGTCATGCTCGTCACCGGCCGTAGCATCCGCGAGACGTTGCCCTTCCCGCTGGCTAAACCGCGTTGATTTCGACGCGTTTCACAGCCGGCGCTCAGAATCGCAGATCAGAATAGGTCTTGTGTCTGCATCGACGGCGATTGTGGCCGCGCCGCTGCTGGTGGGCCACCACACTTCGCTGATGCATGGCTGGGTTCCGATCACTGTGCAGGCCGTGGCCGCGGTCGCCTTGGTCCTCGCGGTCGGGTGGCGGTCGCGTCGTTGGCGGCTGGTATGGCTTCCAGTGGCGGCTGCCGTCGGAATTGCGGTGACGTGTTGGGCGTACTGGCAGATCGCCGACGACGGCCTGGCCGGCGAACCGGCGCCTCGCACGCTGTGGATGTGGATTGCGTTGACCGGTGTCGCCGCCGCCGTGCTGCTATTGGGCTGGCCGGGCGCGCGCTGGTGGCGACGAGTCGCGTCGGTCGTGGCCGTGCCGTTGTGCCTGGCCAGCTCCGCGCTGGTGCTCAACGAGTGGGTCGGGTACTTCCCCACGGTGCAGACGGCCTGGAACCAGCTCACTGCCGGTCCGCTGCCCGACCAGACCGACGCTGCCACCGTTACCGCAATGGCCGGCAAGGGCGTCCGGCCGCCGCGCGGCAGCGTGGTCCAAGTGACGATTCCCGCCGACGCGTCACATTTCAAGCATCGCGGCGAGCTGGTGTACCTGCCGCCGGCCTGGTTCGCTTCCAACCCTCCCCCGCGATTGCCGGCCGTGATGATGATCGGCGGCGAATTCAACACTCCGGCCGATTGGTTACGGGCCGGCAATGCGGTCAAGACGATCGACGACTTCGCCGCCACCCACGACGGCAACGCGCCGGTGCTGGTGTTCGTCGACTCCGGCGGGGCATTCAACAACGACACCGAATGCGTCAACGGCAGCCGCGGCAATGCCGCTGATCATCTCACTAAAGATGTTGTGCCATACATGGTTTCACGCTTCGGAGTCAGCCCTGAGCGGTCCAACTGGGGCGTCGTGGGCTGGTCGATGGGCGGCACGTGCGCGGTGGACCTGACGGTGATGCACCCGGACATGTTCAGCGCCTTCGTCGATATCGCCGGGGACCTCGTCCCGAACTCGGGTACCAAGGCGCAAACGATTGCCAGACTGTTCGGCGGCAGCGCCCAGGCCTGGGCGACCTTCGATCCGACCACGGTGATCACCAGACACGGGCGCTACAGCGGGGTTTCGGGCTGGTTCGCGATCAACTCGGCCGGTCCGCAGGCGTCGCATACTGTCACGGTGGCCGACACCGGCACCACGGGCACAGACCACCGAGGCGGCACCGCCAAACTCAGCGACACCGCGGCGGCCGCTGATTCGCTGTGCACGCTCGGGCGGGCCCACGGCATCGACTGCGCGGTCGTCGCCCAGCCGGGCAAGCACGATTGGCCGTTCGCCGGCCGGGTATTCACTGCGGCGCTGCCATGGCTGGCCGGCCAACTCGGCACGCCGGGCGTACCGCGCAGTGCGTTGCCGGCCCCGCCAGGACCGCACACCGGCGGCCGATAACCTCGCGTGATGGCATCGATCGCACGCATCCGCCGCGCGATATTCGCGCGGCACTCCAATCCGTGGAGCGCATGGACCCGCTGGGCAAGCACACCGCTGCTCTTGCTGCCGGTCTGGACACGCAAGTGGAGCCACGCCGCAGCGGTCGGGCTGTGGTTCGCAGTCAACCCGGTGGTGTTCCCGGAACCGGTCGACAAGAGCAATTGGGCCACCCGCGCCATGCTGGGCGAGGAGCTGTGGATCACCCGGCGGCCCAAGGACAGCGCCGCCGTCGTGAGCGCCGCGACGTCTGCTGCCACCGTCGTTGCGATCGTCGCCGCACGTCGCCGCCGGATCGCCGCAACCGCAGCGGCAACCGTGGTCGCGATGGCGCTGACGATGGTGTACTGGCAACAGATGGTGCGCTACCTCGACCGCGGCAGGTAACCTGGCGCCATGCCCGACCCGGAATACGATGACTCCGGTACGCCGACGTTCGACTCGGTCCGCGAGAGGATCGAAGCTCGCTACCAAACATCCCTCGGCGCAGCCGAACTGGACGCTGAAAGCGCAGCCGGCCGCAGCGCCGAACAACAGTACCGGGAGCGGGAGCAGGCGGCTGCTGACCGGCTGGCCGAAATCCGCGCATCGATGCGCAAGGACACGCACTGAGTGGTCCGGTCATTCACCAGCGGTGAGCGGCGGAACCGCTTAGCGCGCAGACATTTTCTGTCGAACACCGATTCCGCATCGATTACCGCAATCACCGCCGGACTGGTGGGACTGCATGCCACCGACCCCGCGACGCCGTATCTGTCGCTGTGGGCGCGAAAGCCGGGCTTCGTCACCGACGAACTCGACACGCAGCTGTACCGGAAGCGTTCTTTGGTCAAGCATCTGGCCATGCGTCGCACGCTGTGGCTGGTGAACGCCGGGGACCTGGCGACGGTCCAGCCGGCAGCCAGTGAGCGGGTCGCGGCCAACGAACGTCGCCGACTGATCGCAGATGTGCAAAAGGCCGGTGTAGCGACCGACGGCGAACGCTGGCTGGATAGGGCGGGCGCTGCGGTGCTGCGTTATCTGGACGAGCACCAACACGCCAACAGCGCCGAACTGCGGGCGGCGCTGCCAGAGCTGGCCGGAACCCATGATCCAGCACCCGGAAAGCGTTGGGGCGGACCGGTTCCGCTGGCACCCCGGGTACTGACGGTACTGTCCGTCCGCGGCGATATCGTGCGCGGTCCCAACGACGGCACCTGGACCACGTCGCGTCCGCGATGGACAAGCACCGCCAGTTGGGTCGGCGAGCAGGGCCAGCCGATACCCGTCGACGCTGCGCGCGCCGAACTGACCCGACGGTGGCTGCGCACATTCGGGCCCGCTACCGTCGAGGACATCAAGTGGTGGTTCGGCATCACGTTGACCGCGGTGCGCAAGGCGCTGGCCGAGGTTGGCGCGGTGGCCGTCGACTTGGAGGGCGCACCGGGATACGGGCTGGCCGACGATCTCGAGCCGGAACCCGACGTCGAACCGTGGGGCGCGCTGCTGCCCGGGCTCGACGCCACCATCATGGGTTGGTATCAACGCGGTTGGTATCTGGGCGACCATCGCGGCCAGGTGTTCGACACGAATGGCAACGCCGGCCCCACTGCGTGGTGGAACGGACGCGTGGTCGGCGGCTGGTGCCAGGACGCCGACGCCCGCGTCCAGCTGCAACTGCTCGAAGACCCCGGTGCTGATGGGCGGCGCGCCCTGCAGCAACGGGCCGACGAGCTCACCGGATGGCTCAACGGGATGCGGGTCAGCCCGCGGTTCCCGTCGCCATTGTCCAAGGCGGCTAACGGGACTGGCCGCTAGGCGCTGACCCGGCGCCGCCGTCGTGGCGCTGGAGTGGCCGGCACACCGAGTGTCTCGGCCAAAAACTTGCCGGTATAGCTCTCCGGAACCGCGGCGATGTCCTCGGGCGTTCCCTCGGCCACGACCGTGCCACCCTCGGCGCCGCCCTCGGGGCCCATGTCGATGATCCAGTCCGACGTCTTGATCACATCCAGGTTGTGCTCGATGACGATGACCGTATTGCCTTTGTCGACAAGGCCGTTGATCACGCCCAGTAGTTTGCGGATGTCGTCGAAATGCAACCCGGTGGTCGGCTCATCGAGGATGTAGACGGTGCGCCCGGTGGAACGCTTCTGCAACTCGGAGGCCAGCTTGACTCGCTGCGCCTCGCCGCCGGACAGGGTCGGCGCCGGCTGGCCGAGCCGCACGTAGCCGAGCCCGACGTCCACCAGGGTGCGCAGATAGCGGTGGATCCCGGTGATCGGCTCGAAGAACTCCGCGGCCTCCTCGATGGACATGTCCAGCACCTCGGAGATGGTTTTGCCCTTGTAGTGCACTTCGAGGGTTTCCCGGTTGTAGCGGGCGCCCTGGCACACCTCGCACGGCACGTAGACGTCGGGCAGGAAGTTCATCTCGATCTTGATGGTGCCGTCGCCCGAACACGCTTCGCAGCGGCCGCCTTTGACGTTGAACGAGAACCGTCCGGGTTGGTAGCCGCGGACCTTGGCTTCGGTGGTGGCCGCGAACAGGGTGCGGATCTTGTCGAAGACCCCCGTGTAGGTCGCCGGATTGGAGCGCGGTGTGCGCCCGATCGGCGACTGGTCGACGCGCACCAGCTTGTCGACGTGGTCGAGCCCGGTGACCCGAGTGTGCCGGCCGGGAACCTGCCGGGCGCCGTTGAGCTTATTGGCCAACACCGCGGCCAGGATGTCATTCACCAGCGTCGACTTCCCGGAACCGGAAACTCCGGTCACCGAAGTGAGCACGCCGAGCGGGAAGGCCACGTCGATCTCGCGCAAGTTGTGCTCGCGCGCACCGACGACCGTCAGCCGCCGCCGCTTGTCTACGGGACGCCGGATCGTCGGCGCCTCAATGCTTTCCGCTCCGGACAAGTAGGCGCCGGTGATCGACTTCTTGTTGCGCAGCAACTCTTGGTAGGTCCCGCTGTGCACAATCTGGCCGCCGTGCTCACCGGCGGCCGGGCCGATGTCGACGATCCAGTCGGCATGCGCGATGGTGTCCTGATCGTGTTCGACCACGATCAGCGTGTTACCCAACGCCCGTAACCGGGTGAGGGTTTCGATGAGCCGGCGGTTGTCGCGCTGATGCAGCCCGATCGACGGCTCGTCGAGCACGTACAACACGCCCACCAGCCCGGAGCCGATCTGGGTGGCCAGCCGGATCCGTTGCGCCTCACCGCCGGATAGCGTCGCCGCTGCCCGCGACAGCGACAGGTATTCCAAACCGACGTCGAGCAGAAAGCCCAGCCGCGACTGGATCTCCTTGAGCACCTGCCCCGCGATGGCTTGCTCACGCTGGCCCAGCGTGAGCGCATTCAAGAAGTCCGCGCAGTCGGAGATGGACAATTCGCAGACCTCGGCGATCGATTTCTTGCCGCGATCCCCCGCTGCCAGCGTGACCGCTAGAATTTCCGGCTTCAGCCGCGTGCCGTCGCACTCCGGGCACGGGATGTCGCGCATGAAGCCCTCGTAGCGCTCCTTCATCATCTCGGACTCGGTCTGGTCCATCTTGCGCTGCAGGAACGCCAGCACGCCTTCGAAGTCGGCGTAGTAGGAGCGGGTGCGACCGTAGCGGTTGCGGTAGCGCACGTGCACCTGCTCGTCGCAGCCTTCCAGAATCGCCTTGCGCGCCTTGGCCGGTAGCTTCCGCCACGGGGTGTCGACGTCGAAGCCCATGGTGTCGCCGAGGCCGGCCATCATCCGGGTGAAGTACTCCGCGGTGTGGCCCATCGACCACGGCGCCACCGCGCCCTCGGCCAGCGTGAGTTCGGGGTCGGGCACCACCAGGTCGGGGTCGACCTCCTTGCGGATGCCCAGCCCGCTGCACTCCGGGCAGGCGCCGTAGGGCGAGTTGAACGAGAACGACCGCGGCTCCAGGTCGTCAACGGCCAGCGAATGCCCGTTGGGGCACGCCAGCTTTTCGGAGAACCGCTGCTCGCGGTTGTGGGCGTCGTGTTCGTGATCGACAAACTCCAGCACCACGATGCCGTCGGCCAGGTTCAGCGCGGTCTCCACCGAATCGGTGAGCCGCTGCTTCGCGCTGGCTTTGACGGTGAGGCGGTCCACCACCACCTCGATGTCGTGCTTCTCTTGCTTCTTCAGCTTCGGTGGCTCGGTCAGCGGGTGCACCACACCGTCGACTCGGACCCGGCTGTAGCCCTGGGAGTTGAGCTTTTCGAACAGGTCGACGAACTCGCCCTTGCGGGTGCGCACCACCGGGGCCAGCACCTGGAACCGGGTGCCCTCGGGCATCGCCAGCACCTGGTCGACGATTTGCTGCGGGGTTTGGCGGGCGATCCGCTCGCCGCAGACCGGGCAGTGCGGGGTGCCGGCGCGGGCGTAGAGCAGCCGCAGATAGTCGTACACCTCGGTGATCGTGCCGACCGTCGACCGCGGGTTGCGGTTGGTCGACTTCTGGTCAATGGACACCGCCGGTGACAGGCCTTCGATGAAGTCGACGTCGGGCTTGTCCATCTGGCCCAGGAACTGACGCGCATAAGCCGACAGCGACTCCACATAGCGCCGCTGCCCCTCGGCGAAGATCGTGTCGAACGCCAGCGAAGACTTTCCCGAACCGGACAGGCCGGTAAAGACGATCAATGCGTCGCGTGGCAAATCAAGATCAACGCTGCGTAGGTTGTGTTCACGCGCACCCTTGACGATCAGGCGGTCAGCCAACGCGTTCCTTTCCAAACGAGTCATCACACACGTCGTTTTCCATGCTATGTGCCGGCACCGACAAGCAATTCTCGACCAGTACCGTGGCCGGTATGACCACCCTCGACGACAACTACACCGGGCACGTCGAGCCGGGCTCTGCCGCCCGCCGCACCCTGCCGGGCGCGACGATCGTCAAGGCGTCAGTCGGCCCCATGGACAACAACGCTTACCTGGTGACGTGTTCCGAGACCGGGGAAACGCTGCTGATCGACGCTGCCAACGACGCCGAGATCCTGATTGACCTGGTGCGACGCTACGCCCCGAAGGTGTCGCTGATTGTGACCAGCCACCAGCACTTCGACCACTGGCAGGCGCTCGAAACCCTGGCCGAGGCCACCGGCGCACCGACCGCCGCGCACGAGATCGACGCCGATCCGCTGCCGGTCAAACCCGACCGCCTGCTCGCGGGCGGCGACACGGTGCAGATCGGCAAGCTGAGCTTCGACGTCATCCATCTGCGTGGCCATACCCCGGGCTCGATCGCGTTGGCGCTCGGCGGACCCGCGGCTGGCGAGGCCACCCAGCTGTTCACCGGCGACTGCCTGTTCCCCGGCGGAGTCGGCAAGACCTGGCAGCCCGGCGACTTCGACCAGCTGCTCGACGACGTGACTACCCGGGTGTTCGACGTCTACGACGACGCGACAGTCATCTACCCCGGCCACGGCGACGACACCTCGCTCGGCGCCGAGCGGCCCAACCTCGCCGAGTGGCGCGAGCGCGGCTGGTAAAAGCACCGCGAAACGCGCTGCACCGCCTACACTCTGGCGAGATGAGGGTGGGCATCGACTTCGGCACAACGCACACGGTCGCGGCGGTCGTCGACCGGGGCAACTACCCGGTGGCGTCGTTCGACGGCGTGGACACCTGGCCGTCGGTCATCGCCGCCCACGAGTCGGGCGAACTGCGCTTCGGCCTGGACGCCGCCGCGGTGCGCCACGAACCGGGCTGGTCGTTGCTGCGGTCGTTCAAGCGCCTGCTCAACGACGCCGGGCCGCGGACGACGGTGCAGCTGGCCGGGCACAGTCACCGGCTGGCCGATCTGTTCGCGGGATTGCTCGCCCAGTTCAAGAGCGATCTGCAACAACGCTCCAACGTCGACCTGGCCCCCGGCGAGCGGATCGAGGCCGCGGTGAGCGTGCCGGCCAACGCGTCGAGCGCCCAACGGTTTTTGACCCTGGACGCCTTCGCGCAAGCCGGCTTCGAGGTCATCGCTCTGCTCAACGAGCCATCGGCGGCGGGGTTCGAGTATGCGCACCGATATCGCTCCACGATCAGCGCCAAACGCGAGTATGTGCTGATCTACGACCTGGGCGGCGGCACGTTCGACGCGTCGCTGCTGAGGATGACCGGACGGCTCAACGAGGTCGTCACCAGCGAAGGCATCCAACGACTGGGCGGCGACGACTTCGACACGGCGATCCTCAAGCTGGTTCGTCACGGCGCGAAACTCCGGACACTCGACGCCGTCGCGCAGGACCTGCTGCTCGAGGAGTGCGCGGCTCGCAAGGAAGCCGTCGGCCCCAACACCCGCCGCTTTTTGGTCGACCTCGACGCGCTCGGCGAGCCGCCGTTCTCGTGCCCGATCGACGACGTCTATACGGCCTGTTCACCGCTCGTCGCGAAGACCCTCGACGTCCTCGGGCACGTGCTGCACGACGCGCAGTGGTCCGAGGTGGCGGGCATCTACGTGGTGGGCGGAGCCGGCAGCTTCCCACTGATCGCCCGGATGCTGCGCGCCGACCGTAATGAGAAATTCGACGAGAAACGCGTCAAACGCTCACCGCACCCCTTCGCCGCGACGGCGATCGGGCTGGCCGTCTTCCTCGACAAGGAAGCGGGATTCGCGCTCTCCGAACGACTTTCGCGACACTTCGGGGTCTTCCGGGAGGCGCATGCGGGTGCGGACGTCAGCTTCGACCCGATCGTGCCCAAGGGCATGCAACTGCCCACCGACGACCAGCCTCCCCTAGTCGTCACCCGAAGCTACCGGGCAGCGCACAACATCGGGCATTTCCGGTTCGTGGAATGCAGTCGGCTACGCGACGGCCGTCCGGACGGTGACGTGATGCCCTACGACTCGGTCTTCTTCCCGTTCGACCCGGACCTGCACGACGATCAGGACCTCGGACACCGGCCGGTGCGCCGGCGCGATGACGGGCCCGACGTCGAGGAGCGCTACATCGTCACCCCGGGCGGAGCTGTCGAGGTCACCCTGACGACGCAACCGGCCCGGCTGACCCGAACCTTCCGGCTGGCGCGGCACGCCCTCGCCAGCGCGTGAGCTTCCGTCGCCTGCGAGGCTGCGCGGCGGCGTTTCTTCTCGGCGCACTGCCGGCGCTCGCCTTTCCGGCGCCGTCCTGGTGGTGGCTGGCCTGGTTCGGTGTGGTTCCGCTGTTACTCGTCGTGCGGGCGGCACCGACTCCGGCTGGCGGCGCGGTACGGGCGTGGTGCGGCCTGGCCGGGTATGTGCTGGCCACGCAGTACTGGCTGCTGCCGAGCAGCGGTCCGCTGCTGGTGCTGCTGGCCGCGGGGCTCGGTGCGTTGTGGCTGCCGTGGGGCTGGGCCGCCCACCGGCTCTTGTCAACGGCGGCCACGGCGCCTCAACTGCTGGCGGCCATGGTCGTATTGCCCAGCGCCTGGGTGGCGGCCGAGGCGCTGCGGTCGTGGCCCGCTCTGGGCGGCCCGTGGGCCGCGCTGGGCGCGTCGCAGTGGAACCAGCCCGTCACGTTGGCGTCGGCCTCGCTCGGCGGCATGTGGCTGACCGGCTTTTTGGTGGTCGCGGTCAATACCGGCATCGCTGCGGCGATCTTGTACCGGCGGCGCGCCATCCCAGTGGTCGCAGCGGCGCTGGTGTGTGCGGGTGTTGGGCCGACCACCTTCCTGGTCGAAGCGCCGACAGCGGCCAGCCCCACAGTCCCGGTGGCGCTGGTGCAGCCGGGCGTCATCGACGACTCGACCGCCCGGGCGGCGGCCAGTGTGGCGCTCACTCGCACGCTGGTAGGTCAACGGCCGGATGTGGTGGTCTGGGGCGAAAGCAGCGTCGGATTGGATCCCGCAAACCACCCGGACACCATGCACGAGCTGGCGGACCTGTCCCGGCAGGTGGGGGCGGACCTGCTCGTCAACGTCGACGCCCGCGCGCCGACCGGCGGCATCTATAAGTCGTCGGTGCTGATCGGGCCGCACGGGACACTGGGCGTCTACCGCAAAACCCGGCTGGTGCCGTTCGGCGAATACGTGCCGCTGCGCCCGCTGCTGGGGAAGATCACCGGGCACACCAAGGCCGCGGGCGAGGACCGGCTCCGCGGCAGCGACCAGGTAGTGCTGCGCACCGGTGGGCTGGCACTCGGGCCGCTGATCAGTTACGAGGCAGCGTTTCCGGATCTACCCCGCCGCGTGGTGCAACTCGGAGCGCAGTTGTTGGTCTACCAGACTGCGACCTCGACGTTTCAAGGGAGTTGGGCCCAACCGCAGTTGGCCGCGATGGTCGCGGTACGCGCCGCCGAAGTCGGCCGCCCAGCGGTACACGCCGGATTGTCGGGCGACAGCGCCGCATTCGATGCGCGCGGGCGCACACTTGCCTGGTGCCCGTCGAACTACCGCGGCGCGGTGGTTGTCAGTGTTCCGCTCGGCTCGCGCAACACCGCCTACCAGCGGCTGGGTGATTGGGTTCTGGTGCTGGCCTTCGGCGTCGTCGCGGGCACCGGCGGGCTGGCTGTGGTGCGGTCTCGTCGGCACTGAGCCGGTTCAGTGGCGCAGCAATGCGCGCGCCTCCGCCGACCCGTCCAGCGCTCGCGTCGTGCGCTTGACGATCTGCCAGCCCGACACCGCCCGTCGCAGCGTGATGCGGTTGGCTCCGGCCCGCCACACCCGGTAGCCGCTGCCGTCATCGCTGCGACGAATCAGAATCGACTCACACACCGCGACGGCGTCATCGCCGTCGACGTCGACGTGGACCGGGCCCAGGAAGTGTGCCGAACCCCCACGAATCAGTCCTTGATGCGCCGACGAGCGCACCATGTCGGCGACGTCGGCGCGGCTGCGCATGTGCCAGCCTTCGACGTCGTATTCGCCGTCCTCGGCCCATAAGCCGGCCACCGCATCGGCGTCACCGGCGTCGACCAATGGCCCGTAGGAAGCCAGCAGACGGCTGATCGCCAGCTCGTCTTCGACCCGGCGCAGCCGTTGCTCCAGCGCGGCGAGCCGCGCTTCCGGACCGGTCATTTCCCCATCAGCCGCTGCATCGTTCGGTGCGCGCCGAGCACCGCCGCGGCCCGGTCGGGATCATTGCGCATGGCCACGATCTCTTCGTTTCCGCTGACCACGTGCACCGGTCCGCGCGTCAGCCACTCCAGCCCCTCACGCGCGACGTCGGCCGGGTCGGCGACGGCCATGCCGGGAACATCGAAATTCAGGCCCACCCGCTCCATCGCCGGCGTTCGGGTCACACCCAGCACCAGCTCCAGTACGTCGACGCCGTGGTCGCGAAGCTCCAGCCAGAGCCCTTCGGCGAAAACGCGTCCGAATGCCTTGACGCCGCCATAGACGGTGTGCCGTATTGATCCCAGGTAGCCGGCGAGCGATCCGATCAACACGATGCCGCCCCGACGGCGGGCCCGCATCGGCTGTCCGTAGTGGTGAATGAGCGCTAGCGGCGTGGAGAGATTGAGATCGATGACGCGCTGGAACTCCGCCAGGTCGCCGTCGAGAAACTCGCGGCTGTGCGTGTTGGCGCCGGCGTTGAGGATCAACAACCCGACGTCGAGTCCCGCGGTTGCCTCAGCGATGCGGGCGCTGGCTGCGGTGTCACTGAGGTCGGCCGAGACGGTGCGGACCTCGTGGCCGTACTGTCGACAGCGCTGGGCGGTCTCGGTCAACGGATCGGGCTTGCGGGCAACCAACACCAGGTTCAGACCCGCTTCGGCGAGCAGCCGGGCGAATTCGGCGCCGACGCCTTCCGAACCACCCGCGATGACCGCCCACGGCCCGTACTTGGTGGAATCGATCACGAACGCAGGATGCAGCTCACGTGGTGGTGTGCACGATCAAGACGTCGACCTTGGCCCGACGCGAGACGTTGGCCGGCACCGAGCCCAGCAGCCGGCCGGCAATCGTGTTCAAGCCGACGTTGCCCACCACCAACAGGTCGGCTTGGACCTCCTCGGCGAGGCCGACCAGCGCGTCGACCGGGGCGCCGACCACAGACCGCTCCTCGATATTCTGCGCGCCCGCGGCGCTCGCCCGATCCTTGGCCTCGCGCAGGATCGAATAGATCGGGGCGCTGCCCGACACCTTGTAGCTTTCGTCCTTCAAGACGTCGGCGGCACGCGGGTCGTCGTGCTGGGGCAGGTAGGCCGTCGCGATGATCAATTGCGCGTTCGCCCCGGCGGCGATGGTGCCCGCCCGGTCGACCGCGCGCAGCGACGAGTCCGAGCCGTCGGTTCCTACCACCACGGTCCGATAGGCGCTCATTTACCCTCCCAGGTGTCGGTTGCTACGCCAACCCAAGACAGTATCGCTTCGCCGGATGCAGATGGTTGATTTGCGACACACCGAATAGGCGGCGCCACCGGCGTGCGGTCGACGCTGTGAGCGTCACTGTAATCGGCGGATGTCCAGTGCGGATGAAATTCCTTGCCCGGCAAAAGGGTTGTTGACGCGCCCACCAGGGGTAATCCCCTTACCAAAGGAGCCTTACAGTGACAGACAACATGGCTGTACCGTTACTCGACGAGCCTGCGACCGCGATCGCCCGCTCGGGCAGGCCGAGCGCCGGCAATTCCGCTTCGCCCAGCTCATCATGTCAGTGCACTGATGAGTAAACCGTTGCACCGTAAGCGTTTTCGTATCCGCACTGATCTGGGACTGCGTGGATCCGCAGTGGCCTACCGGTTCCGGGAGAGCCTATTCCTGTTGCCCGTCGTCCTGGTGATCGGCGGAATCGGCCTGGCCCTCGTCACCGGGGCGGTCGACAACGCCTTGGGCGCAGAGACGCGCGTTCCGTTGACGATCGCAATGGACATCGACGTCGCCACCTGGCTGTTGAGCACCATCGCCGGCGCGACCATCACCACCGCGGGCGTCATCTTCTCGCTGACCATCGTGAGCCTGCAGCTGGCGAGTTCACAGCTGTCGCCCCGAGTGATGCGGTCGTTCATCCGGGACCGGCTCAGCCAGGTCGTCATCGGGCTGCTGGTGGCGACGTTCGTGTACTGCGTTCTCACCCTGCCGCGCATCAACGGTCATGCGATGGAGCTGGCACCGCGGGTGTCGGTGACGGTCGCCGTCGTGCTGACCATCGTCACGGTGGTCACGATCATCGCGCATGTCGACCACCTCGCTCACCGCTTGGAGGTGGGCCGGGTGGTGCGCGACATCGCCGCGGAGGGCCGAGCGGTGATCGACGCTGTCGCGGCCACCGCCGGACGCGAGCAATCAGCGTCCGACGTCGACATGACGCCACCGGCGGAGTCGTTGCGAATCACCTCGCGCGTCGACGGTTGGGTGAGCCGAATCGACACTGACCGGCTGCTGGCCGCGGTGCCCGAGCGGACGACGGTGCGGCTCGACACGCGCGTGGGTGCCTATGTGCATCAAGGCGAACCGCTGGTGACCGTGTGGCCGTCTCCGGCGCGAGCCGATCAGGTTCGACGCCGGCTGGCCGCGACGATCGCGGTGACCGGCGGCCGCACCATGCAGCAAGACGTTGACTTCTCGTTTCGGCAATTGGTCGACATCGGGCTGCGGGCGCTCAGCACCGCGATCAACGACCCGACCACCGCGGTGGAGGCAACCCTGCGTGTCGGCAGTCTGCTACGCCGACTGCTCGTCGCCCCTCCGTTAGCTCGGGCGATATCCGGGCCGGAAGACCGAATTCTGTTGCGGCCGTGGGAACTCGATCCCGAGGAGTACATCGCCCACGGTTTCGACCAACTGCGCCACGTCGCCCCGACGCAGCCGCTGGTCGCAGCGACGATCCTTCGCGTATTGCGGATGCTGATCGTGCACGTCGAACATGCCGGCCGACCGGAACTGGTGCCGGCATTGCACAAGCAAATCGACATGCTGCTGGGGTCGCTGGAGAAAACTCCGGGGCTTCATCCTGACGACCTGGCTCGATTACATGCCATTGGTGCCGACACCACCGACCCGGCCGATCACAGCCACCGCCGCTTGACGCCCTAGCGATGTTCGCCGTGACGGGGCCCGAACAGTCCGGCGGGGAACACGTCGGCGGCTTGGACTGCGGCACGGATCACTGTGGCGAAGCTGACCAGTTCGTCAGCCTGGTCGGCGGTCATCGTCCGCCACGGTGCGTACCCCAACTCGTCGGTGAGATCTTCGATGCGGGAACGCAACTCGGTGCCGTCCGGCGCCAGTTCGCCGGTACTGCCCAGGATGCCTCGTGAGGTCAGGCCCTGCGCCGCGGCGTTCCATTGATCGACGCTCCACCCGCGCATCCGCCGCGCGTAGTCGGCGTTGAAGCCGATTCCTGTTGCAGTGTGGGTGATCAGCGCCTCCAAACCGCTGAGGCCGTTGGAAACCAGCGCGGCGATATGCCCGTCGCCGCGGTACTCACGCAACAACGTGATCGCGTGCCACAACTGGGCGACCGGGCTCTCGGGCCACGGCAGCTCGGCGTGGCCGGCGTACAACGGCCGGCCGTCTGCGTTGGGAATCGCTTCCGCGATCCCCCGCAACAATGCCGCCGCACGCCCCAATTCCGCAGACTGCGTGAGCTTCTCACCGAGCACCCGTGGCAACGCCGCCGCAACGATCTCGTAGCGCACCCTGGTCACCGTCGCCGGCGACGCCAGTTCCCAGGCGGCCGGAATGGCGCTGGCGACCAATTGTGCGTTGAAGTTATAGAACGTGGCCGCAACGACATTCGCCGAAACCGCGCCCATCGGCGCGGACCGGCCGGCGAAGTAGTGCGTCCGGAAATCCATGCCCAGCTCGCCGAATTTCTCGTTGGCCTCGGGCAGGAAGTAGACGACAGAGTGCAATGCGTCCAGCGAGCGGGTCAGCCGTCCGGCGGCGAAGGCGTCCACGCTGCTGAGACTAGCCCGGCGCCGCCGCCGTGCAGCGGTGTCCCCGGGTGGCCCGATAGGCGGCCAGTACACCGACCGCGGCCAGCACCGCAAACACGGCGAACAGCCAGCGCGCCGCCATAACGGCGCCGCCTTCGGTGCTGTTGACCACCACGCCGGCCAGCCCCGCACCGAACGCCCCGGAAATCAGCTGGACGGTGTTGATGGCCGCGGCTGCGGCGGGCCCCTCGGCCGGGTCGTCGACGCAGTCCATTGCCCAGGCCGACAAGTGCGGCCACGCCACCCCGATTCCGCTTCCGGTGATCAGCAGCGCTAACGCCCACAGCGCGACGACGCCGACCGGGGCGTTGTCGACCTGGGTGATCGCGCCCAACGCCAAGCCGACTGCCGTGATCAGCGGGGCAGCCGCGACCACGCGGGCAATCACCCGGGCGCCTTTCAGCGAGGCGCTGACGATCTCGCTGACCGTCCAGCCGACGGCCAGCGCCGCGCCCAGAAATCCGGCCACCACCGGAATCAGGTGGGCCAGTCGTTGACCGAACAGCGGCACGTACATGTCGACCATCGCCGCCCCCATCAGCAGCGCCATGGTCACGTAGATCCATTTCAGCGGACCCGATCCGAACGCGCTGCGGGGCAACACCGCGGCGGCCATCCGCCGGTCGACCACCACGAACCCCGCGACCAGCAGCACGCTGATCGTGAGCAACGCGACGGTGGCGATGTTGTTGTTGTGCGGGACTTCCGCGACGCTGATCGCCAGCGCCGCCGCACCGAGCAGCAGCAGCGACCACACCGGCACCCTGAGCGCCGGGGAGCGCTCGCTCTGGTCGACCCGGCGCGCTGATAACACGATGGGGACCAGCACACCCATCGCCGCGGTCAACACCGCCACCGTGCCGAATGCCCAGCGCCACTGGCCGAATTGGGCGAAGATGCCGCCCACCGCCGGGCCGACCACCGTCGCGACTCCCCACATCGCGGAGACCAGCGCCGAAGCGCGGGTCCACAGCACCCGCGGCAGTGCCGAGTTGATGACCGCATAGCCCAGTCCGGCCAGCAGCCCGCCCGCCGCGCCCTGCACGGTGCGCCCCGCCAGCAGAATTTCCATGGTCGGCGCCGTCGCGCACATCAGGCTGCCGATCCCGAAAACCACCACGCCCAACAGATACGACGTGCGGGCGCCGAACCGCTGCAGCGAGGCGTAGACCGTGGTGGCGGCGACCACCGACCCCACCAAGTACAGCGTGGTCACCCAGGCGTACAACCGTTCGCCCCCGATGTCGGCGACCGTGCTGGGCAGCAGGCTGATCGTCAGGAACTCGTTGGTGGCACACAGCGCCACTCCACCGGCCAGCAGCGTCGAGGTCCCGAGATACCTGCGGCCGAGTAGCGCCCGCCAACTGCCGGCGGTCTCGATGACGGGTGAGCTCACTTCAGACCGGCAGCATCCATACCGCGCAGTTCTTTTTTCAGGTCGGCAATCTCGTCGCGGAACCGCGCGGCCAGCTCGAACTGCAGGTCACGGGCTGCGGCCATCATCTGTGCAGTGAGGTCTTTGATCAGGTCGGCCAGCTCGGCGCGCGGCATGTTGGTCGTGTCGCGGCCTTCGAACACGCCGCCGCTGACCGCCCGCCCCGGTGCGCCCTGGGCGCGCCGCCCTCGCGACGCATTGCGGCCGGAGCCGCCGATCTCGACGGTGTCAGAGTCGTCGGCCTCGCGATAGACCTGGTCGAGAATGTCGGCGATCTTCTTGCGCAGCGGCTGCGGATCGATGCCGTTGGCCTCGTTGTAGGCGATCTGCTTGGCGCGCCGCCGTTCGGTCTCGTCGATGGCCTCTTTCATCGAATCGGTCATCGTGTCGGCGTACATGTGCACTTCGCCGGACACGTTGCGGGCGGCGCGGCCGATGGTCTGGATCAGGCTTCGCGACGAACGCAGGAAGCCTTCCTTGTCGGCGTCGAGGATCGACACCAGCGACACCTCCGGCAGGTCGAGACCCTCACGCAGCAGGTTGATGCCGACCAGCACGTCGTAGTCGCCCAGCCGCAGCTGGCGCAGCAACTCGACTCGGCGCAGCGTGTCGACCTCGGAGTGCAGGTAGCGCACCCGGATGCCCATCTCCAGCAGATAGTCGGTGAGGTCTTCGGCCATCTTCTTGGTCAGCGTCGTCACCAGCACCCGCTGGTCGGCCTCGGTGCGCTTGCGGATCTCGCCGATCAGGTCGTCGATCTGGCCCTTGGTCGGTTTCACCACGACCTTCGGGTCGACCAGACCGGTGGGCCGGATCACCTGTTCGACGAACTCCCCGCCGGACTGGCTGAGCTCGTAGGGGCCCGGGGTGGCCGACAAATACACCGTCTGCCCGATCCGCGATGCGAACTCTTCCCAGGTCAGCGGGCGGTTGTCGACGGCAGACGGCAACCGGAAGCCGTAATCGACCAGATTGCGTTTCCGCGAAATGTCGCCCTCGTACATGCCGCCGATCTGCGGCACGGTCACGTGCGACTCGTCGATGACCAGCAAGAAGTCCTCGGGGAAGTAGTCGAGCAACGTCGCCGGAGCCGAGCCGGCGGGACGGGCATCGATATGCCGCGAATAGTTCTCGATGCCGGAGCAGAACCCGACTTGGCGCATCATCTCGACGTCGTAGTTGGTGCGCATCCGCAACCGCTGAGCCTCCAGCAGCTTGCCTTGTCCTTCCAGTTCGGCCAGCCGCTCGGCCAGCTCCTCCTCGATGGTGGAGATCGCGTGCGCCATCCGCTCCGGGCCGGCGACATAGTGGGTAGCTGGGAAGATCCGCAGCGAGTCGACCTGACGAATCACATCACCGGTCAGCGGGTGCAGGTAGTAGAGCGCCTCGATCTCGTCACCGAAGAACTCGATGCGGACTGCCAGCTCCTCGTAGGACGGAATGATTTCGACGGTGTCGCCGCGCACCCGGAACGAGCCGCGGGTGAAGGACAGATCGTTGCGGGTGTACTGCACGTCCACCAGCAGCCGCAGCAGACCGTCCCGGGGAACCTCGCTGCCCACCTGCAGTTCGACGGAGCGGTCCAAGTACGACTGCGGTGTGCCCAGACCGTAGATGCACGACACCGAAGCCACCACCACCACGTCGCGCCGGGACAGCAGCGCCGAGGTGGCGGAGTGGCGCAGCCGCTCCACGTCGTCGTTGATCGAGCTGTCCTTCTCGATGTAGGTGTCGGTCTGCGCGATGTAGGCCTCGGGCTGGTAATAGTCGTAGTACGACACGAAGTACTCAACAGCGTTGTGCGGCAACATCTCTCGAAGCTCATTGGCCAACTGCGCGGCCAGCGTTTTGTTGGGTGCCATCACCAGGGTGGGCCGCTGCAGTCGTTCGATCAGCCACGCGGTGGTGGCCGACTTGCCGGTGCCGGTGGCGCCGAGCAGTACCACGTCGCGCTCCCCCGACTGGATCCGTCGCTCGAGTTCGTCGATGGCGGCCGGCTGGTCTCCCGCCGGCGCGTGCGGGCTGACCACCTCGAAGTGGCCGCCGACACGCACCAGCCCTTCCACCGCCTCTTCGGCTGGGCGGTACTCCGAGTGCGCGACCACCGGGTGTTCGGTAGCAAAAGCCATATCAAAAGCCTAGAACGAGATGCCGACAGGGATCGTTCCCGCGGCTTATCCTGACTGCTATCCATCCGCCCAAGCACGAGACGTTCGACCTGGTGGCCCGCACCAACACCGACCCAAAGGGCATCGTGCGGGCCGTCGACCAGTACACCGTGTGCCGGTGGGGCCTGTATATGGCGCGGCCCACACCCGGCCGCGCCCAATTCCACTACCTCGAATCGTGGCTGCTGCCGTCGCTGGGCGTGCGTGCCAGTGTCTTCCATTTCAATCCAGGCCATGAACGCGACCACGACTACTACCTGGACATCGGCGAATACACGCCCGGACCGGCCATCTGGCGGTCCGAAGACCGCTATCTCGACTTGGAGATCCGTACCGGCGTCGCGGTGCAGCTCGCCGATGTCGACGAGTTGCTGGTTGCCGTCCGACACAACCTGCTGAGGCCCGACGCCGCCGAACAGGCGGTGCGACGCGCTGTGGACACCGTCGACGGTCTGTCCCGGCATGGCTACGACCTGCAACGCTGGCTGACCAGCAAGGGCATGACGCTCAGCTGGCGTGACGCGTAGCGCGCGACCGAGGCGGGTACCTCCGAGGCATGGGCCTTAGCGAGTCGTCGTGATCGAATTACCGGGCGACCTTCGCGAAGGGCTACCAGACGAGCCGGTGCCCAGCTGGCGGACGCCGACCCTGGCCACCCTCACCGATCGGCGGTTTTCGGATCCGCGCTGGATCTTCGAGCGCAAATTCGACGGCGAACGCTGCCTGGCGTTTCGCGACGGCGACAAGGTGCGGCTGCTGTCGCGCAATCGGCACTCGCTCAACGGAACCTATCCCGAGCTGGTGGACGCACTTGCCGCCCAGTCGGCGTCCCGATTCGTCGTCGACGGCGAGGTGGTCGCTTTCGAAGGCCGACGCACCAGCTTCGCCCGCCTGCAGGGCCGGTTGGGCATCACCAACCCCAACCAGGCGCGCGCCACCGGCATCCCGGTCTACTACTACATTTTCGACCTGCTGCATCTGGATGGGCAGCGCACTACCGAGCTGTCATTGAGCTGGCGTAAGCGGCTGCTGCGTGACGCCTTTCAATACGGCGATCCGCTGCGGTTCACACCGCACCGGGTAAAGAACGGTGAGGCCGCCTACCAGGCTGCCTGCGCCCGCGGCGACGAGGGAGTGATCGCCAAGCTGGCCGACGCGCCTTATGAGGGCCGCCGATCGGCCAATTGGCTGAAGTTCAAATGCGTCCGCGACCAAGAGTTTGTGATCGGCGGCTACACCGCCCCGAAGGGCAGCCGAGTCGGGCTGGGGGCGCTGCTGGTCGGCTACTACGACGGGCCTGAGCTGGTCTACGCCGGCAAAGTGGGGACCGGATTCGACGACGCGACGCTGCGCAGCCTGCACAAGCGGTTGTCGGCTCTTGAGCAAGACACGTCGCCGTTCATCCGCGGCCGGGTCCGAGAACTCAAAACACATTGGGTACGACCAACACTCGTCGCCGAGGTAGGGTTCACCGAGTGGACCCGCGAGGGCAAGCTGCGCCATCCGCGCTACATCGGACTGCGGACCGATAAGGCCGCCGACGAGGTGGTGCGGGAGACCCGCTGATGCCACGTATCGACGTCGCGATCACCCACCCGGACCGGGTGCTGTTTCCAGCCGACGGGATCACCAAACGCGATCTCGTCGACTACTACTGCCAGGTGGCCGATGTGATGCTGCCGCACCTGAGAGACAGACCGTTGACGTTGCAGCGGTTCCCCCGTGGCATCGACGAAAGTGGGTTTGTCCAGCAAGACTTCGCTGACTCGATGCCGGCATGGATGAGCTCGGCAGAAGTCGCCAAGGAGGGTGGCAGTGTGGTGCATCCAGTGGCGCACCGGCCAGAAGCGCTGGCATGGCTGGCCAACCAGAACTGCATCACCTTGCACGCGTGGCAGTCGCGGCGGGACCGACTGGATAGGCCGGACCGACTGGTATTCGACTTCGACCCGTCCGGCAATGATTTCGCGGTGGTGCGGGCCACGGCCCGCGCGACCGCCGATGTGCTGACCGACCTCGGTCTGGCAACCTACGTGCAAACCACCGGATCGCGCGGTCTGCATGTCGTCGTGCCGTTGCGCGCAGACGCTGACTTCGATGCGGTCCGGCAATTCGCCCGCGACGTCGCAGACATCGTCGTGGCCGACGATCCGGCGCACCGCACCATTGAGGCCCGCAAGAGCAAGCGCGGCGAACGGGTATACCTCGATATCATGCGAAATGCCTACGCACAGACCGCGGTCGCACCGTACTCGGTGCGGGCCCGTGCGGGTGCGCCAGTGGCAACCCCGGTGGAGTGGGACGAATTGGGCGCTCGGGGCATGCGACCGGACCGGTTCACGCTGCGCGACCTTCCCAAACGGCTGGCCGGGCAACGTGATCCGTGGATCGATATGCGCCGGCATGCGCGTTCGCTGACCAGCCCGATGCGGCGATTGGCGAAACGTCGTGCCTGAACTGCCCGATGTGGAGGGCTTTCGCCGCGAGCTGGCCGGCACGCTGCCCGGCCGTCGGGTGCAACGCGTTGAGGTGCGCGACCCGGGAATCCTGCGCAATACCACCGCCGGGGCACTGGAGCGGGCATTGAAAGGCCGTCGCTTCGGAGCGCCGCGCCGGCACGGCAAGTGGCTGATCCTGCCGACCGACGGCCCGACGCTGATGATTCACAGCGGTATGACCGGACATCCGTACTATGCGCCTGACGGCGCGAAGACGGAAGGCCAAGAACGACTGGTGGTCTCGCTGGACCGCGGCGAGCTGCGATACCTCGACCAGCGCAAGTTGCGCGGAGTCTGGTTGGCCGACAGCGAAGATGACACCGCCGGTGTGATGGGCCCGCTGGGCCCAGATGCCATGAACATCAACCTGCCGGAATTTCGCGCCATATTGTCGGGCCGGCGTGGCGGGTTGAAAGCGACACTGCTGGATCAGTTCGTGATCGCCGGGCTCGGCAATCTGCTCGTCGACGAAATCTGCTGGCGGACACGGCTGCATCCGTCTCGACCGGTTGCGACGCTTGACGCCGACGAAGTCAAGCAGCTGCACACCGCCATGCGGCGGGTGCTGCGAACCGCGATACGGCATGGCTGCGTACCCGGATTGCCGCGGTGGCTGACCGGTGTGCGCGACGAACCGGATCCAAGCTGTCCGCGCTGCGGCACGCGGCTGGTTCGCGGTAAGGTCGGCGGCCGAACGTCACTGTGGTGCTCGCACTGCCAGCCACGGTAATTGGCTACCGGTGCCTACTATCTGCCGTTGCGGGTAATCTCTGCAGTCATGAGCTTCACCACGCAGCACGGGATGACGATCGTCATTCTGGCAGCCGCAGCGGCCGCATCGCAGTTAACTCCCCCCGCCGCAATGGCCGATCTGCACAACGTCACCTACATAGCCCGGGTCGACGGGGTCGCGCCCGGCGCGCAGGCCACCTTCCGGATCCACGACGACGAGACCAGCAGCTCCGGCCTGGGGTCGATGCCCGGCAACACATTCGAGGCCAATACGGTGCTGGCCGATCCCGCGAAGGCTGGCATGCAGGTGTCGATCCGCTGGCCGTATTCGGCGAATGTGCACTGTGAGGTGGACGTCGACGACAACGTCGCCGCGCAGGTCGACCAGTTCGTCCGTCCCACGCCGGGCAATGCCGACCCGATGAACGGCGTGCTGGCCTGCGGCGCGCCGCTCAGCTAGGCCGCCACTTAACCGCGTCGGCCCACTGCCAGGCCCGACGGTAGCCCTCGGCGAACCAGGGCTCCTTCGCGTCGGCGTAGGACGCACTGGTCGGATGCTCCTGGGCGGCGATTTGGCGCTTGGCGGCCAGATAGCTGGCTTGCTCGTCGGGATTGGCCTTCAGCCAGTCGACGAATAGCAGCGCGAATTGTTGGTTGGGCCAGCCGTCGACCCGCAGATGGAGGTAGGTGGGCCGGCCGGGATCTGCCGAGCCGTGAATCCGCTTGTGCCACAAAACCGCATCATCGCTGTGGTCGTAGCTTTCGACGGTGCTTCGAGCCTCGGGTTTGACTATGTCGCCGACGGTGTTGTTGATTCGCGGGTATCCCATCGGGAGTAGGGCCTGCGCGAGTTCATCGGCAACCGCTAATGATTCGACGGTGACTTGGATGTCGATGGAATCCTTGGCGTCCAGGACCGGCACCGCAGTCGATCCGATGTGGTCGACACGCAACGCCTTTGAGCCACACGCCGCTTCGATGCGGGCGATGATACGCCGGGCCTGGGCGGGCCACGTCGGGTCGGCCGGCGCGAGGCGCGCGGGTGCACGGACAACTTCTCCGGCGCTCAGATTGCGTGCGAACGGCACGATTCGGTGATTCCACACTTCACGGGCACGCTCGGCCAGTTCCTCTGGCGTACCCGAGTTGTCCAGCCAGACGTCGGCGACCGCGCGCCGCTGCTCGTCGGTGGCCTGGGCGGCGATGCGGGCGCGCGCGTCGGACTCGGCCATGCCGCGTTGTTCGACTAGTCGCTGAAGCCGCAGTTCGGCGTCGGCGTCGACCACAACGACCAGCGGGAACAACGGCGCCATCCCGGACTCCACCAGCAGCGGAATGTCTTCGACGATGACCGAGTCTTCGGGAACGGCCGCGATGATCTCCTCGCGGCGCCTGCCCACCAGCGGGTGGACGATGCCATTGAGGACCGAGCGGGATGCGTCGTCCTGAAATGCCTTGGCTGCCAATGCCGGCCGGTCCAGTGCACCGTCGGGCAGCAGAATGTCCTCACCGAACGCATCGACGAGCGCCGAAAGCCCTTCGGTTCCCGGCTCCACCACCTCGCGGGCGATGACGTCGGCATCGACGATGACTCCGCCGCATTCCCCAAAAGTCGAAGTGACCGCAGATTTACCGGCGCCGATCCCTCCGGTCAGCCCGATCCGAAGCATTCGGGCTAGGCGCTGCCGGCGAGCTTCTCCCGCAGCGCCGCAAGCTGCGCGTCGCTGGCCAGTGAGCCGCCCTGCTGTTCTTCGGACGGCGCACCGTTGGCCGGTGCATGCTCGGCCTCGGCGTGCTCGGCAGCGGCGAACTTCTCCATCTGCGCGGTGTGCATCTTGTGCCGGCGCTCGGCCTCGGCGTAGCGGGCCTCCCACTCCTGGCGCTGCGCGTCGAAGCCCTCGAGCCACTCGTTCGTCTCGGAATCGAAGCCCTCGGGGAAGATGTAGTTGCCCTGCTCGTCGTAGCTGTCCGCCATGCCGTACTTGGCCGGGTCGAACTCTTCGGTGTAGTCCTCGTTGGCCTGCTTGAGCGACAGCGAAATGCGGCGCCGCTCCAGATCGATGTCGATGACCTTGACCATCGCGTCGTCGCCGACGGCGACCACCTGATCGGGAACCTCGACATGGCGCTCGGCCAGCTCGGAGATGTGCACCAGACCTTCGATGCCCTCTTCGACGCGGACGAACGCCCCGAACGGCACCAGCTTGGTGACCTTGCCGGGCACGATCTGGCCGATGGCGTGAGTGCGGGCGAAGTGCCGCCAGGGGTCTTCCTGAGTCGCTTTGAGCGACAACGAAACCCGCTCGCGGTCCATATCGACGTCGAGCACCTCGACGGTGACCTCGTCGCCAACCTGCACCACCTCGGAGGGGTGGTCGATGTGCTTCCAGGACAGCTCGGAGACGTGCACCAGACCGTCGACCCCGCCGAGGTCGACGAACGCACCGAAGTTGACGATCGAGGACACCACGCCCTTGCGGATGGCGCCCTTCTGCAACTGGTTGAGGAACTCGCTGCGCACCTCGGATTGGGTCTGTTCCAGCCAGGCCCGGCGGGACAGCACGACGTTGTTGCGGTTCTTGTCCAGCTCAATGATCTTGGCTTCGATCTCCTTGCCGATGTACGGCTGCAAATCACGCACCCGGCGCATCTCGACCAGCGACGCCGGCAGGAAGCCGCGCAATCCGATGTCGAGGATCAGGCCACCCTTGACGACCTCGATGACGGTGCCCTTGACGGCCTCGTCCTTCTCTTTGAGCGCCTCGATCGTGCCCCAGGCGCGCTCGTACTGCGCGCGCTTCTTGGACAGGATCAGCCGGCCCTCTTTGTCCTCCTTGGTGAGGACCAGAGCCTCGACCTCATCGCCGACGGACACCACCTCATTGGGGTCGACGTCGTGCTTGATGGACAGTTCGCGAGACGGGATGACGCCTTCGGTCTTGTACCCGATGTCGAGCAGGACCTCGTCCCGGTCGACCTTGACGATGGTCCCTTCGACGATGTCGCCATCGTTGAAGTACTTGATTGTTTTATCGATGGCGGCTAGGAAGTCCTCGCTCGAACCGATGTCGTTGACGGCTACTTGGGGCGAGGTGACGGTGGGACTCGGCATATGGGGGGTTGCTCCGGACAGGTTTGGTCGTAGGGACAGTGCTTGGTAGTACCCGTCGAGGCTACTCGACATGCCACATGCTGGCCAAACTGGCGTTCGGCGCGCGCCGAGTGTGAACGGGTTGCGAAAAAGTCGCCGAAATCTCGCAGCCGCTTCACGCTCGGCGTTTCACGCAGGTCAGTGCGCGGCCGCGTCCCAGCTGCGGCCATAGCCCAGCGACACCTCGAGCGGTACATCAAGCGGGTAGGCGCCGCACATTTGCTCGCGCACCAAGGCTTCCAGCTGCGCACGCTCACCGGGCGCGATTTCGAAGAGCAATTCGTCGTGTACCTGCAGCAACATCCGTGATGCCAGGCCGGCGTCGGCGAGCGCTTTGTCGACCTGGATCATCGCCACCTTGATGATGTCGGCGGCGCTGCCCTGGATCGGCGCGTTGAGCGCGGCGCGCTCGGCGGCCTCGCGCACCTGACGATTGCTGCTGTCCAGTTCAGGCAGGTAGCGCCGGCGACCGAGCACCGTCGAGGTGTAGCCGTCTTTGCGGGCCTGTTCGACAACCGCCATCAAGTAGTCGCGCACGCCGCCGAACCGGGCGAAGTAGGCGTCCATCTGGTCCTTGGCCTCTTCGGTGGAGATCTTCAGCTGCTGCGAGAGGCCGTAGGCGCTCAGCCCGTAGGCCAACCCGTAGGACATCGCCTTGACCCGCCGGCGCAGCTCGCCGGTGACCTCCTCGATCGGAACTCCGAAGGCCCGGGATGCGACGAAGGAGTGCAGATCCTCACCGGTACGGAAGGCCTCGATGAGCCCGGCGTCCTGCGAGAGGTGCGCCATGATCCGCATCTCGATCTGGCTGTAGTCGGCGGTCATCAGTTCGCCGTAGCCGTCGCCGACGATGAATGCGTCGCGGATCTGGCGCCCGGCATCGGTGCGGATCGGAATGTTCTGCAGGTTGGGCTCGGTCGACGAAAGGCGGCCCGTCGCGGCGATGGTTTGGTTGAACGTGGTGTGGATGCGCCCGTCGGCGGCAACCGAATTCAGCAGCCCGTCGACGGTGACCTTCAACCGGGTCACGTCGCGGTGGGTGAGCAGATGCCGCAGGAACGGGTGTCCGGTCTTGTCGAACAGCGACTGCAGGGCGTCGGCATCGGTGGTGTATCCGGTCTTGGTGCGCTTGGTTTTCGGCATTTCCAGTTCGTCGAACAGCACCACTTGCAGCTGTTTTGGTGAGCCAAGGTTGATCTGCTTGCCGATCACCGCGTATGCCGCTTCTGCGGCATCGCGGATCTGATCGCCGAATTGGCTTTGCAGCGCGCTCAATTGGTCGAGGTCGACGGCGATACCGGCGGCTTCCATGCCCGCCAGCACCCCTTGAACCGGCAACTCCATCTGGCCCAGCAGCGACGTCGAGTCGATGCGGTCCAGCTCGGCGTCGAGCGCGTCAGCCAGATCGATAACAGCGCGAGCCCGCAGGATGGCGGTCTGGATAGCCTGGCCGTCGACGCCGTCGGTATCGTCCAGCAGTGAAAGTTGCTGCTGCTCAGGGGCTTCCGCACGCAATTCGCGACGCAGATAACGCAGCGACAGATCGTCGAGGGTGAAGCTGCGCTGCCCCGGTCGGACCAGATAAGCGGCCAACGCGGTGTCGGAGGTGACGCCGTTGAGTGTCCAGCCGCGCCCGGCCAGATCGTGGATGGCCAGCTTGGCCTCGTGCAGCGCCTTGGGCTTGTCGTGGTCGGCGAGCCAGGCGGCCAGGGCAGCCTCGTCGTCGGGTGTCAGCGTGGCGGTGTCGATGTAGCCGCCGTCGCCGTCGGCGGCGGCGATGGCCAGCGCGGTGGCGTCGCCGTCAGAGGCGACGTGTGAGCCGACCACGGTAAGACCGGACCGGCGCCCGTCGCCGGCGTGCTCGGCCAGCCACTGGCCGACTGCGCCGGGTTCCAGGGCACCGCCCCGAACGTCGAATCCCTCTTCCACTTCGGGTTCGACAGCGGCCAGGGTTTCGAAGAGCCGGTCCCGCAACACCCGAAATTCCAGCTGGTCGAAGAGCTGGTGGATCTGGTCACGGTCCCACGGCTGCATCCGCAGCGTGTCGGGGGTCTGCGCCAGCGGCACGTCTTTCACCAGGTCGGTGAGCTCGCGATTGCGCACCACGCCGGCCAGATGGGCACGTAGCGCGTCGCCGACTTTGCCTCTGACACTGTCGACGTTGTCGACCAGTGATTGCAGCGACCCGTATTCGACGATCCACTTCGACGCCGTCTTCTCCCCCACCCCCGGAATCCCCGGCAGATTGTCGCTGGGGTCCCCGCGCAGCGCGGCGAAGTCGGGATACTGCTTGGGCGTCAGCCCATATTTCTCGACCACGGCCTCGGGGGTGAAGCGGGTCAGCTCGCTGACGCCCTTGCGTGGATAAAGCACCGTGACGTCGTCGCTGACCAGTTGCAGCGAGTCGCGGTCGCCGGTGACCACCAGAACGCGGTAGCCCTCGTTTTCGGCCTGGGTGGCCAACGTCGCGATCAAATCGTCGGCTTCGAAGCCCGCCTCGGCGAGCACGGTAATACCAAGTGCGGCAAGGACTTCCTTGGTGACATCAATTTGGCCGTGGAACTCGTCAGGAGTCGTCGAGCGGTTGGCCTTGTACTCCGGGTAACGCTCGGAGCGAAAGGTCTGCCGCGACACATCGAACGCGGCGGCGACATGCGTCGGCGACTCGTCGCGCAACAGGTTGATCAGCATGGCGGTGAACCCGTAGACCGCGTTGGTAGTCAGCCCACCCGCGGTCTTGAAGTTCTCCGCCGGCAGCGCATAGAACGCCCGGAACGCCAGCGAATTGCCGTCCAGCAGCATCAACGTCGGCTTGTCGTCGGCGGCCTGGGCGGCCGGTGCCTTCCTGCTCGCGGTCTTCGCTGGGCTCACGGGCTCAACTCTAGGCACCGGGTCCGACGCTGCGCCCGCCGCCGTAAAACTGCAACACGTTTCAGTTTTGCAGTGGTTGTCGGTACGCTGGCTCAGTGCCAACAGCTACCCACCAAGAGCCGGCAATCGAGGGCTGGTTCGCCACCGACGAGTCCGGGGCGCCCCATCTGATCGGCGCCAAGTGCCCGCAGTGCGGCACCTATGTGTTCCCGCCCCGGGCCAACAACTGCCCCAATCCGGCGTGTGACAGCGACGTCCTCGAATCCGTCCCGCTGTCGCGGCGCGGCAAGGTATGGAGCTACACCGAAAACCGCTATCCGCCGCCGCCCCCCTATCCCGCGGCTGACCCGTTCGAGCCATTCGCGATCGCCGCGGTGGAATTGGCCGACGAGGGTCTGATCGTTCTGGCCAAGGTCGTCGAGGGCACGCTGGCCGCCGACCTGAAGGTCGGCATGGAGATGGAGCTAACCACGATGCCGCTGTTTACCGACGACGACGGTGTGCAGCGCCTGACCTACGCCTGGAGGATCCCGTGACCACGCCTGACCCGGTGTACATCCTGGGTGCGGGCATGCATCCCTGGGGCAAATGGGGCAACGACTTCACCGAATACGGCGTGGTGGCTGCCCGCGCCGCCCTGGCCGAGGCCGGGCTGGACTGGCGGCAGATTCAGTTGGTGGCCGGCGCGGACACCATTCGCAACGGCTATCCCGGGTTCATCGCGGGGTCGACGTTTGCCCAGAAGCTGGGATGGAATGGCGTGCCGGTGTCATCGTCGTATGCCGCGTGTGCCAGCGGGTCGCAGGCCCTGCAGAGCGCCCGGGCGCAGATTCTGGCCGGGTTCTGCGACGTGGCGCTGGTGATCGGCGCCGACACCACGCCGAAGGGCGCGTTCGCCCCGGTCGGTGGCGAACGCAAGAACGACCCGGACTGGCAGCGGTTCCACCTCATCGGGGCGATGAACCCGGTGTACTTCGCCCTGCTGGCCCGCCGCCGGATGGACCTCTACGGCGCGACGGCCGAGGATTTCGCGCAGGTGAAGGTCAAGAACTCGCGGCACGGGCTGCAGAATCCGAATGCCCGCTACCGCAAGGAATCCGCGGTCGAGGATGTGCTGGCCAGCCCGGTCGTCGCCGACCCGCTGCGTCAGCTCGACATCTGCGCTACTTCCGACGGCGCGGCGGCGGTGATCGTGGCCAGCGCCAAGTTCGCCCGCGAGCACCTGGGCTCGCTCGACGGTGTGCCGTCGGTGCGCGCGGTCAGCACAGTCACGCCGCGTTACCCGCAGCATCTTCCCGAATTGCCCGATATCGCAACCGATTCCACCGCCGTGGTGCCCGCACCCGAGCGGTTGTTCAAGGACCAGATCCTTGACGCTGCCTACGCCGAAGCCGGCGTCGGGCCCGAGGACGTGAGCCTGGCCGAGGTGTACGACTTGTCCACGGCGCTGGAGCTGGACTGGTATGAGCATCTCGGCCTGTGCGCCAAGGGTGAGGCGGAGGCGCTGCTGCGCAGCGGCGCGACGACGATCGGCGGCCGGGTGCCGGTCAACCCGTCGGGCGGACTGGCCTGCTTCGGCGAAGCCATCCCCGCGCAAGCGATCGCCCAGGTCTGCGAGCTCACCTGGCAGCTGCGGGGACAAGCCACCGGTCGCCAGGTCGAGGGCGCAACCGTCGGCATCACCGCGAATCAGGGTCTATTCGGCCACGGCTCCTCGGTGATCGTGGCGCGGTAGCCGCTGCCCTGGCTAAGCGGTATCCGTATCGAGGGTCTCCAGCACCACTTCGGCGACCCGTTTCATGGTGGTCCGCCGGTCCATCGCGGCCCGCTGAATCCACTTGAACGCCTCCGGCTCGCTCATGCCCTGCTTGGCTTGCAGCAGGCCTTTGGCTCGTTCGACGAGCTTGCGGGTTTCCAGCCGGTCGGACAGCGTCGCCACTTCGCGTTCCAGCGCGCTGATCTCGCTGAATCGGCTCAGCGCTAATTCGATCGCCGGAACCAGGTCGCTGGCCGTGAAGGGTTTCACCAGGTAGGCCATTGCCCCGGCGTCGCGGGCTCGCTCGACCAGGTCGCGCTGGCTGAACGCGGTCAGCACCACGATCGGCGCAATGCGTTTGGTGGCGATCTCCGATGCGGCGTCGATGCCGTCACGTCGCGGCATCTTCACATCCATGATCACCAGGTCGGGTTGGAGTTGTTCGGCCAGTTCGACGGCTTCCTGGCCGTCGCCGGCCTCGCCGACGATGTCGTAGCCCTCTTCGCGCAGCATTTCGGCCAGGTCGAGCCGGATGAGCGCCTCGTCCTCGGCGATCAGCACCCGGCGCGGGGCGGGAGCATCAACATCTGTCGTTGAGCCGGTCATGACGCACATTGTGTCGTGGGTCGCTGTGAGCGACGACCGCGGGGTTGTGAGCAGAGGCAGGTGTCCGAATCCTCTAAGGTGGGATGCCGTAGACAGCCACGCCCTCGTATCCCAACTGGCAGAGGAAACGGATTCAAAACCCGTACAGTGTGAGTTCGAATCTCACCGAGGGCACCGTCACGTCCGATGCGCTGCCGGTTTTCGTTCCAAGAGACCGAGCAGCGCCGACGTCACCTCGTCCGGCCGTTCTTCCATGATGTAGTGATCAGCGCCGCCAAGCCGCGTCAGGGTGGCGTCCGGGATCCGCACGGCCAACTCGAGCGCGGTGTCCAACGGAATGTATGGATCGCGGTCGCCCCAGATGATCGCAGTCGGACAATCGATTTCAGCGAGCCCGTCTGCAAGACGAGATATCCGCGGCAGGTGATAGTGCGCGAAGAACTCGACGAATGTTTTTCTGCCGCGCGCGTCGTCCATCCAACTGAGATATTCGTTTTCCAACATCGCGTCGAAGCAGCCGAGTTGCCGGTAGCGACACAGCGCATAGTGATGAATGCTTCGAAGCGGCAGCCGCCGGAGGAGACCGGGCGAATGGACGGCCGCCCAGCACTGTGCGACGGAGAACCGGTAGAACCACGGCTGAAAAACGCTGTGCCCGCGGGTGTTCAATAACGCCAAGCGCCGCACTCGCTCTGGATACCGCATCGCGTAGCCAAGTCCGAGGAAGCCGCCATAGTCGTGTGCGACAAGATTGAATTGCCCCAGGCCTAACGCTTGCACCAACTGCTCGATTCTTGCGACTTCGGCGTCGTAGGTGGGCGGTGTCGCTGGCGGTTCGGAGCGACCGAACCCGGGCCAGTCAGGCGCAATGACCCGGTGGTTCATCGCTAGGTCCGGAATCTGATGGCGCCAGCAGGATGAACTCTGCGGATAGCCGTGCAGTAGCAGGACAGGTTCTCCGCTGCCCTGGTCGATGAAGTGCACGCGCCGACCGTCGATCTCGCAAACAGAGCTCATTTTGTACAAACTAGTATAAAATTACACCAGACAGCAGCATCGATTGCGGATTGGTACACAATGCCGACATCGGAACCCAAATCGCGGGGCCGTCCCCGTTCCTATGACCCTGACGTGGCGCTGGCCCGCGCGCGCGACACCTTCTGGGGGGCCGGGTACGCCGGCACCTCGCTAGACGAGCTCGCCAGCAGCATGGGCATGAACCGACCGAGCATCTATGCCGCGTTCGGCGATAAGGAAGCGCTGTATCTCAAAGCCGTCGAACGCTATGCGGACGACAGCCGCGCGGCACTGGCATACGAGCTGGCTCAGCCACGTCCGCTCGCCGACGGGCTGCGCGCGGTTTATCACGGCGCGTCGCGCTGGTATCTGGCCGGCGGTGACGGGCGCCGAGGGTGCTTTCTGATCGGCACCGCAGTCACCGAGGCACGCCGCAACGAGAAGGTGCGGGCTGTCGTCGAGTCGACATTCGACGCGTTCACCCAGCTCTTCACCGACCGCTTCGAGCAGGCCGAACGCGACGGCGAGCTGGCACCGCTTGCCCCCGCCGCGCTGGCACAGCTGGCTACCGGCACGCTCAACACCCTGGCGCTGCGGACCCGGACCGGCGCGCAACCGGACGTCATCGACGCGATCATCGACGCGACCGTGCACGTTATCTGTGCCACGGACCAGGGCACCCAGGACTAGTGCTGTTCACCATCGGCCATGGCGCCAAAACCGCTGAGGAGCTGGCCGCGGTGCTGCGCCAGCACGACATCAGGCTGCTGGTCGACGTGCGCAGCTTCCCGGGTTCGCGCCGCAATCCCGACGTCTCCAAGCAGGTCATGCCGGACTGGCTGGGTGAGGCGGGGATCGAGTACAGCCACGAGGCCGATCTGGGTGGGCGCCGCAAGCCCCCAACCACGCCGATACCGCGAGACCGGTGGTGGGAGAACCAGTCGTTTGCCAACTACGCCGCCCACACCCGCACACCGGCGTTTCGCGCCGCATATCAGCAACTGCTGCGAGACGCCGACACCCGCAATGTTGCGATCATGTGCGGGGAGCCGATGTGGTGGCGCTGTCACCGGCGGATGATCGCCGACCTGGCCACCCGCGATGGACGGCTGGTGCAGCACATCATGCCCAATGGGTCACTTTCCGAACACCACACCTCGGAGTGGTTGACCAAGGAATTACCCGAGGAGTTCTGACCGGAGATTGTTAGGCTTTTGGGGTGGCGGCTAAGAAATGCGGCGTGCCACCGGCAAGGACCGCAGGTGCGTCGCGATCGCCGGACTGTGTGGCAGCAGCGCGGGCTCAATCTCGCGCCCGCGTCCAGCACTACGTCGACAGCATCTCGCGACGCCGCCGGGTGCTCAATGTCAACGCCTGGATTGCCGTCATCGTAAGCGTGGCCTTCGAGATTGTCGGGTTTCTGACCGGGCCCGAATGGTGGCGCACCGGGTTAATCAGTATTGTCGCCGCCGCGATCTTCGCGATTGTCCCGTTACTGCACCGTTTCGGGGAACTCGTTGCGCCGCTGACGTTTCTGTGCACGGCATATGTGTCGATTTTTACCATCTGCTGGATCCTGGGCACCGGCACGGGCTTGCAGTTCTTCTTCTTGGTTGCGGCCTGTCTGGTGGTGCTGCAGCTCGGCATCGAACACATCGCCCTAGCGGCCGGCCTGGCGGCTGCCGCCGCCGGGCTGGTGATCGCGCTTGAGTTCCTCGTCCCGCGCGACACCGGAATTCAGCCGCCCGGGGCTCAGTCACTCGGCTTCGTCATCACCACCGTTTCAGCGTGCGTGATGGTGGTGGTGTCTATGTGGTACGCGCTTCGTGATACCGCGCGAGCGGAAGCGGCCATGGAGATGGAACATGAACGGTCGGAAACCCTGCTGGCGAACATGCTGCCCGCAAGTATCGCGGCTCGGCTCAAGGATCCGGCGCGCGATGTCATCGCCGACAAATACGATGACGCCTCGGTCTTGTTCGCCGACATCGCCGGTTTCACCGAGCGAGCCAGCGATGTCCCGCCGGATAAGTTGATCCGTTTCCTGGATCGGCTGTACAGCGACTTCGACGAACTGGTTGATAAACACGGGCTGGAGAAGATCAAGGTCAGCGGTGACTCGTACATGGTTGTCAGTGGCGTACCGTGGCCGCGACGAGACCACGTCGAGGCGCTGGCAGACCTGGCGCTGGACATGGGCGACGTCGCGTCCAGACTGACCGATCGTGATGGTAGCCCGGTTCCGCTGCGTATCGGTCTCGCCAGCGGTCCGGTGGTCGCCGGTGTAGTGGGGTCCCGCCGGTTCTTTTACGACGTGTGGGGCGACGCGGTCAATGTCGCATCTCGGATGGAGTCCACTGATACCGAAGGACGCATCCAAGTGCCCGAGGCGGTTTACCAGCGGTTGAAAGATGACTTCGTGCTTGAGGCGCGCGGTGAAGTCGAGGTTAAGGGCAAAGGCGTGATGCGGACCTGGTATCTCGTTGGCCGTAAGCCTGATACCGGTTTCGACGGCGTCCACGCCGAGGCCCCGCAGACCGCGAGAGTTTGAGATGTACCGCTCACTCGGGGACGAATCGTTCTGTCCGGAGGCGTTCCAGCGCGCGCCCGTCGGTGAGTTCGGCGCGGTTTTCCGGGTGCTTCCAGTAATGACGAATCATCCAGTACAGCGCGGCGCCGCTGGGCGCAAAGCCGCCGGTGTTCCTGAGAACTAGACGCCTTCCGTCCTTCATCACGAAGACGGTGGGATGGCGGGCTTGCTTGTCCGTGTATTCGTCGATGATGTCGACGACATCGATCCACGACCCGACTTGGGTTGTCACGAGGCCGACCAGTTCGAATCCGGACGGCGTCAGCCTCAAATAGCCCACTGTGCGGCGACGGGCGAAGGCGATCAGTCCTCCGCCGGAGAAAGCTACCCCGAGCACGACGAGGATTGGACTGCCGACTCGCCCGGTGTGACTCGACGGTAGGTCGACAACGCCGCGGGGCAGATTAATGAGGTACAACGTGCCGAAAACCGCTATGGCGATCAGCATGATGAAGGCGATCCCAATGAGTATCCGGTCGGGGTGCAGCGTAGTCCCTTGCGAATCGCTTGTTGCACGCAGGGGCGACGTCGCAAACCCGACACGGACTCCAACTACTGCCATGCACGCGCAGAAAACCGCGCCGCCGAGAACGATGACGGCGGTCAAGGGCTGACCATGCTGCAGTTTCTCCACGCCCACTACTGCGGTAGCTATGACGGCGACGCCAAAGAGAGCTGCTCCGAACAGCGATGTGGCGTGCTTGTCGCGCCAATGTGGCGGCTGCGGTAGCTGTGTCATGAGCAGAACGCCTCGCCGACCTTATGCCCGAGCGACTCCATCAACCCGCCGAACACGTACGCGCCTGCCACTGCTCCCATGGGACCCGTGACCACATCGACGCCGGGAAAAGCACCACCGAACGCGCCGCCCGCTACGCCCCCTGCATAATCGCCAGCGATGCCGAACGTTCCGGCAATACCCGCTACACAGGCGTCGTGCAATGTCGGCGCTGAGCCCACCCCATAGATGGTGGTGAGCACGCCCAGCGCTGGGCCCGCATAGCGCGCACCCTTGCCGATATTCTCAACGGCATCCATCGACAATCCCGGGATCCGCCCGCCGCGCTCGGCATAATCCTCTAATCCGGTCAGGGCGCCGCCAACCACCTTGGGCGCCGGTCCGGTGAAAAACGGGTTGTTCGGCGGTAAGACGCCATGGCGACCGTCGGGCAACGTAAAGGCGGCGGTGCGCTGACCGTCGGGCATCATTGAGCCGACGAACTGCGTTCCGTCGGCCCAGTTGATGATCGTCTGAGTCGAGCCATTGGGCGTCTTGGTGGAGCTGGTCTTCGAAATCCAGTTGCCGTTGGCACCCCAGTGTTCGTCGGTCGTCATTTCCGGGACGCCATGGGCGTAGTCGTAGTGGTATTCGGTCACGACATGTTTACTGCCGTCCTGCATGGTGAGTGTTTTGACGTAATGGCCCTCCTTGTCGTAGCCCTGAGTGGTGTCCCGAACCGTCACGGCCATGTCCTCGCCGCGCACCAGTGACTGTTGGTAAAGGCCGGGGCCGGTTGCTGGATTGGGAACCTCGTCCTGCGGTCGCTGCCCACCGGGCGTCATCATTCCGGCCATCCCAGTCGGAACGCTGAATCCGAACCGTTGAGCTGCTGTCGTCACATTCGACGCCGTGGTTTCGTCGGCGCTGCCGACCGCCGTGAGTAACGTGTTTACGGCGCTCTGTTCGGTTACCACCCGCGCGTTCAGCTTCGTTATTTCCTCAGCGGTCAGCGCCGCGGGTTTGATCAGGACGACCCATTGGTCGGTGATGTGAAGGTCGGGGTCCCGGTCAAGCTCATCCGCCTTATTCAGCAACGCGGCCCGGGCGTTACCAATCGGGCCGGCACTATCCGCTAGCGCTTTGCCGACCGCAGCGGCATAGTCCGAAAAGGCTTGAGCTTGCTTGTGGCCGCGGTCGAACATCTGTGTCGCCGCATCATGTGCCGAGCCGGACCACGCCTTGGATTCGGGCATGGTCTTGAGGTTGTTATTGATCCGGTCAACCGCCTCCTCCACCGAGTGGCCGGCTGCTCCGACGGCGGGACCGGTAGAAGACAGTGAGCTTGGGTTCCAGCGTTCAAGCCTTGGGCGCGACGGGAGCATCGATCAGATAAAGAGCTTATTGAAATTGCCCGCCAGGGCGCTGTCGGTGACTTCGTAGCGATCGCCCGCGCCACGCACTGCCACGCCCATGGCACTGACGGCCTGGGCAATCTTGTTGGCGGCTTCAGTCACATGACCGCCGACTAGCTGCGCCGCCCATTGCGTCGTGGAGCCGTCGAGCTGATCTGCCGCGGCAGATGCCTTGTGGCCGGCATCGGCAGACTTGATGAGTTCTGACGCCGTGTTCACCTCACCGGCAAATGCGTGCAATACCTCCGGATCGACCAGGATCCCTACCCCTGCCTCGAAATGGCCTTCTCTCTCAAGCGTCCGCCTGATACTAACCGCCGTTCGGAGTCGTCTCTGCCGCTAATTTCCGTTGTTCGTGACCACCTTCGCGGCCGGCGTCTGACACCCGACGAAACCCAGCGCTGAAATGGCGACCATGTGGGAGAATTCGCAAATGCAACCAACCGCCGTCCCAAACTTGTTGCCGCATTTGTGGAAGTCCACTTTGGTGTCGGGCATTCTGGCGCTGGCCCTCGGCATTTTGACCTTGGTCTGGCCGGGTATAAGCATCCTGGTCGCTGCCATTGTCTTCGGTGCTTACCTACTGGTGACCGGGATTTCGCAGGTGATCTTCGCTTTCAGCCTGCACGTCTCCGCCGGCGGACGGGTGCTGTTGTTCATCAGCGGGGCAGCGTCGCTGATCCTGGCCCTGTTGTGCTTCCGTAGCCTCGCAAATTCGATTCTGCTGCTGGCTATCTGGATCGGCATCGGTTTCATCTTCCGCGGCGTGGCTACAGCGATCTCCGCGACCAGCGACCCGGCGCTTCCGGGCCGCGGCTGGCAGATTTTCCTTGGTGTGATCAGCCTGCTCGCCGGGATCGTGCTGATTGCATCGCCGTTCGAATCCATCGGTGTGCTGGCCATTGTCGTCGGTGTGTGGCTTGTCGTCATCGGTGTATTCGAGATCGTCTCGTCGTTCGGTATCCGCAGCGCATCCAAAGCACTCAACCGCGGGATTGGCCAACCCATATCCAGCGAGCCTTCCGGAGCGATCTGACGAGTACGACCGTGACCTTCACGACATCGTGGTGGATCATCACGCACACAGCTACTACACTGCGTCGTAGTTGGTCGTAGCAGTACGCGCTCCGCAGTTTGGGGAGATGCCAGATGGACGTCGTCGACGTATCGCGGTGGCAGTTCGGGATCACCACCGTCTACCACTTCATTTTCGTGCCGCTAACGATTGGCCTGGCGCCGCTGATCGCCGTCATGCAGACGATATGGGTCGTCACCGACAACGTGGCGTGGTATCGACTCACCAAGTTCTTCGGCAAGCTGTTTTTGATCAACTTCGCACTCGGCGTGGCAACCGGGATCGTCCAGGAATTCCAGTTCGGGATGAACTGGAGCGAGTATTCCCGGTTCGTCGGCGACGTCTTCGGCGCGCCATTGGCCATGGAAGGTCTGGCCGCATTCTTCTTCGAGTCCACCTTCATCGGGTTGTGGATCTTCGGATGGAGCAGGCTGCCCAGGCTGGTGCACCTGGCATGCATCTGGGTTGTCGCGGTCTCGGTCAATGTGTCCGCGTTCTTCATCATTGCGGCCAACTCGTTCATGCAGCACCCGGTCGGCGCGCACTACAACCCGGAAACCAAGCGTGCCGAGTTGGACAGCATTCTGGCTCTCTTCACGAATAACACTGCCCAGGCCGCGGTCTCACATGCTGTCACCGGCGCGTTGCTGACCGGCGGAACATTCGTCGCAGCGGTGTGCGCGTGGTGGATGGTGCGCTCGCACAACGGAACCGCCAGTGACGACGCGCGCACCATGTACCGCCCCGCGACGATTATGGGTTGCTGGGTCGCGCTTGCGGCGGCGGTCGGATTGTTCTTCACTGGTGATGCGCAGGGCAAGTTGATGTTCGCTCAGCAGCCGATGAAAATGGCGTCGGCAGAATCATTGTGCGACACCGCCACCGACCCCGACTTCTCCATCCTGACCGTGGGCCGGCAGAACAACTGCGATGCTCTGACCCGCGTCATCGAGGTGCCGTATGTGCTGCCGTTTTTGGCCGAGGGTCGATTCAACGACGTGACGCTGCAAGGGGTACGCGATATCCAGCGCGACTACCAAGATCGGTTCGGCGCAGGCGACTACCGACCCAACCTGTTCGTCACCTACTGGTCCTTCCGCGCGATGATCGGATTTCTGGCGATTCCGCTGCTGTTCGCGGTGACCGCCTTGTGGTTGACCCGCCGCGGCCGGATCCCTGATCAGCGGTGGTTCTCGTGGTTGGCGTTATTCACCATTCCCGCACCGTTTTTGGCCAACAGCGCCGGGTGGGTATTCACCGAGATGGGCCGCCAGCCCTGGATCGTCGTGCCTAACCCAACCGGCGACCAGCAGGTCCGCCTCACTGTCGCCGAAGGCGTGTCAAACCATGCGCCCGGCATGGTGGTCACGTCGCTGGTGACGTTCACGCTGGTCTATGCGGTTCTGGCGGTCATCTGGTTCTTTTTGCTGAAGCGCTATGTCGTGGAAGGACCGCAGGAACACGACGCCGAGCCGGCACCGCCGAGCCCACCCGACGCCGACGAGGTGGCACCGCTGTCGTTCGCTTACTAGGACAATACGAGAGGAGTTGACCTGTGGCACTTCACCAACTGTGGTTCGGCATGCTCGCGGTGTTGTTCCTCGGATTCTTCATCCTCGAGGGTTTCGACTTCGGTGTGGGCATGCTCATGGAGCCCCTGGCCCGGCTGGGCAGCGGCGACCCGGAAATAAACCGGCGCGCCGCGCTCAACACCATCGGCCCGGTATGGGACGGCAATGAGGTGTGGCTGATCACTGCCGGCGGAGCAATGTTCGCCGCATTCCCCGGCTGGTATGCCACCGTGTTCTCCACGCTCTACCTGCCGCTGCTGGCAATCCTGTTCGGCATGATCCTGCGCGCGGTAGCCATCGAATGGCGCGGCAAGATCGACGACACGCAGTGGCGCGGCTGGGCCGACTTCGGGATCGCGGCCGGCTCCTGGCTGCCCGCGGTGCTGTGGGGAGTCGCGTTCGCCATCCTGGTCCGCGGCCTTCCGGTGGATGCCAACCATCATGTTCACCTGTCCATCACTGATGTGCTCAACACCTATACGGTGCTGGGCGGTTTCGCTACGGCGGGCCTGTTCCTGTTCTACGGCGCGCTGTTCATCGCGCTGAAAACATCAGGCTCGATCCGCGACGACGCGTTGCGGATCGCGGGCTGGCTGTCACTGCCGGTGACGGCACTGGTTGGCGGCTTCGGGATTTGGACCCAACTGGCCCATGGCAAAACCTGGACCTGGCTGGTATTGGCCGTTGCGGTCATCGCGCAGTTGGCAGCGGTAGTATTGGTGACCGGCCGCAAGCGCGAAGGTTGGGCCTTCTGCTGCGCTGCCGTGGTCGTCGCCGCAGTGGTGGTGTTGCTGTTCGGCGCGTTGTATCCGAACCTGGTGCCATCGACGCTGAACCCGCAGTGGAGCGTGACGATCGAGAACGCGTCCTCCACCCCGTACACATTGAAGATCATGACGTGGGCGGCGGCGATCTTCGCACCGTTGGCCATGGTGTACCAAGGGTGGACGTATTGGGTTTTCCGCCAGCGCCTTTCGGCTGACCGGATACCGCCGGCGATCGGGCTGGTAAGGCGATCATCCTGAACGCGAGCAGCCGGGCACCGCTGGACCCGCGACTGTGGCGGCGGTCTGCCCCGCTGCGCAGCTTCTTGGCGGCGACCGTGTGCTGCGGTGTCGTGATCTCCGCCTGCGCGATCGGCTCGGCGATCATCGTGGCACACATTGTCGCTCGGGTAATCACCGATCCCGCCGGACGCAATCTCCTGCAGTGGGCACCGGCGCTGTCGATCCTGTCGGCGTTGTGGGCGCTTCGGACTGTGACGCAATGGTTTCAGGCACGGTTAGGCCAACGCGGGGCCAGCGCGGTGATCGCCGATCTCAGCGGTCAGGTACTCACGGCGGTGACGATGCGAGAACCCCGGCGACAAGCAGAACAGCACGACGCCGCCGCGGTAGTGGTAACGCGCGGGCTGGACGGGTTGCGCCCATACCTCACCGCATACCTGCCAGCGTTGCTGCTGGCGGCGATCCTGACCCCAGCCAGCGTGATCGTGCTGGCAGCCTACGATCTCAAATCGGCGGTGATAGTGCTGATCACCCTGCCGCTTATTCCGGTCTTCATGGTGCTGATCGGCATGGCGACCGCCGACCGCTCTGAAGCTGCACTCGCCGCGATGACCACGCTGCAGGCCCGGCTGCTGGATTTGATCGCCGGGATCCCCACCCTGCGTGCCCTCGGGCGTGCCAGCGGCCCCGAGCATCGCATTGCCGAACTCGGTGCGGCTCACCGGCGTTCGACGATGGCGACGTTGCGGATCGCTTTCCTCTCCGCGCTGGTGCTGGAGCTGCTGGCCATGCTAGGTGTCGCCGTCGTCGCGGTCAGCATCGGTCTACGGCTGGTGTTCGGTGAAATCAGCCTCACTGCGGCGTTGACGGTCTTGCTACTGGTGCCCGACGCGTACTGGCCGCTGCGGCGCATTGGCGTCGAGTTCCACGCCGCCCAGGACGGTCGCGCCGCGGCGGACAAGGCGTTCGCGTTGATCGAGGGCTCAGCGGCCGCGGTGCATGGTTCGCGCACGGTGACCGCCCGCGGCGCGACGATCAGGATCGAGGATCTCAGTGTTGCGGGTCGTGACGGCTGGTCACCGCGTGAACTCAGCGCGGTGCTCGAGCCCGGTCAGGTGACCGTGCTCACCGGGGCCAACGGGGTCGGCAAAAGCACCACCTTGCAGGTGATCGCGGGTATCACCATGCCCACGTCGGGCCGGGTCACCGTTGCCGGTATCGACGTCACCGACTTGGACCCGTCGGCGTGGTGGCGTGAAGTCTCCTGGCTGGCACAGCGGCCGGTAATAGTACCTGGCACCATCGCTGACAACCTGGCTCTGTTCGGCCAACTGCCCGATGGTGAAAGCGCCTGCGCCGCAGCTGGATTTGATGCGGTGCTGGCGGACCTGCCGGATGGACTGCGCACCGTGGTTGGCCGGGGCGGTGTCGGCTTGTCGCTGGGTCAGCGGCAGCGCCTCGGTCTGGCCCGTGCGCTCGGGTCGGCGGCGCCGGTGCTGCTGCTCGACGAGCCCACCGCTCACCTCGATGCGGAAACTGAGGCCGGGGTGTTACAGGCGATCATCGAACGAGCCCGCGCCGGTGCGATCGTGGTGGTTGTCGGACATCGTCAGCAGGTCGTCGGCATCGGTGATCGAGTCGTCGAGGTCTGTGCGGAGGATCATGCCCACGTCTGATGCTTCGCCGACCGCGATACGGTTACTACGCCCGCGCCTGCCGCGGCTGCTGCTGGCCATCACACTCGGCGCACTCTCGTTGACCAGCGCGTTGGCGTTGGCCGGAGTATCGGCCTGGCTGATTACCCGTGCGTGGCAGATGCCGCCGGTGCTGGATCTATCGGTCGCCGTGGTGGCGGTACGAACATTCGCGATTTCCCGTGGGGTACTGCACTATTGCGAGCGGCTGGCCAGCCACGACACCGCACTGCGCGCCGCGGGCACCGCCCGCACCGAGATCTATCACCGCCTGGCGCACGGACCGGCCGAAGTCGCGGCCCGGCTGCACAGCGGCGAACTAGTTGCCCGCGTTGGCACTGATGTCGACCAGTTGGCCGACACGCTGGTCCGCGCCGTGTTGCCCATCAGCGTTGCGGCGGTACTGGCCGTGGGGGCGACGGCCGTCGTCGCGGTCATCTCCGTACCGGCCGCAGTGATCATGGCGCTCTGCCTGCTGGCTGTTGGTGTCGTCGCACCCTGGCTGGCTGCGCGCGCGGCAACCGCCCAGGAAGCCCTGGCGCAGCAGCATCATTCGGACCGAAACGTCTCGGCGATGCTGGCGCTGGACCACGCGTCTGAGCTACGCGTCGGCGGCACGCTGCCCGGCGTTATCACTGAGTCTCAGCAGCGCCAGCGTAATTGGGGCGACGCCATCGACTCCGCGGCAAAACCGGCCGCGATCGCCGAGGCGATGCCGACCGCCGCGATCGGAGTCAGCGTGCTGGGCGCCGCGGTGGCGGGCATCGCCATGGCCGGTACCGTCGCTCCGACGACACTGGCGATTTTGATGTTGTTGCCACTGTCGGCCTTCGAGGCCACGCTGGCGCTACCTGCCGCCGCCGTCCAATTGACGCGGTCACGGCTGGCCGCGCGACGCCTGCGCGACCTGCTTCCCGCAGCGCCGCCGACTAACCGGACCACCCGGGTCACGCCACCGGCTTCGGCAGCGGGCCGACTCCGTGCGGTGGATGTGCGTAGTGGTCATCCCGGGTCGCGCGCGCTGCGCCCCCGGACCATTGATCTGGCCCCAGGCGCGAGGCTCGCCGTCACCGGCGCCAGCGGCTCGGGCAAAACGACACTGCTGATGACGCTTGCCGGGTTGCTGCCGCCGTTGCACGGAGACGTCACTCTCGACGGTGTGCGCCTCGACAACATTGCTGAGCCTGAATTACGCTCTGCAATCGGCTTTTTCGCCGAAGATGCGCATATCTTCGCGACCACTGTGCGGGACAACTTGTTGGTAGCCCGAGGCAACTGCCGAGATGACGAGCTGGCCGCGATACTGCGGCGGGTCGGCCTCGACGGGTGGGTGACCCGCCTCCCCGATGGTTTGGCGACGGTGTTGGCTGGCGGAGCGCAGGCGCTGTCGGCGGGTCAGCGCAGGCGACTGTTGCTGGCCCGAGCGATGATCTCGCCGGCGCGAATCGTACTGCTCGACGAACCGACCGAACATCTCGATGCCGCTGACGCCGAACCGCTTCTGCGTGCTCTCCTCGACCCGACCAGTGGGCTCATCGACGAACAACGATCCGTCGTGGTGGCCACCCACCAGTTGCCCCATTCCATGCACTGTGCCGAACTAGCCATTGGTGATGGCAGGTACCCTGGCTGACAGTCGTCCACGCCGCCCGATCCGGAGAGCGAGCCATGACCGAATTCCCCGACGGACCGTCGGAGAAGCCCGGAACGCCTGAGAAGAGTACGGAAACCGGAACGCCGTACCAGCAGTATCCGTACCCATATCCATATCCGCCCGGCGACTATCTGACGCCACGCCAAACGTATTTCGGTTATCCGACGCCCCCTGTCGCGCCACGGAACGGACTCGGCGTTGTCGCGCTGGTGGTGGCCATTGTTGGACTGGCGATGGTGTGGTCGGTCTTCGGCGGCGTCATCCTCGGAATCGCTGCCGTGGCGGTCGGAATTTTCGGATGGTCGCGGGCCAAACGCGGCCGCGCCAACAATGGCGGAGTCGCCATCGCCGGTATCGCGCTGGGCATCGTGGCGATCGTCGTCGGCTTGGCCTTCATTCCGATCTGGTTTGCGCTTTGGAAAGACGTCGGCGGTGACACCTACTTTGACTGCCTGGAGAACGCCGGCTCGAACCGAACCCGCCAACAGCAGTGCGCGGATCAGTTCCGGGAAAAGGTCCAGAACCGCATCAGCGGCACGCTGACAACTCCCCCGCCCACGCCGTAGGCGCCAGTTCAAAGCCGCCGTCGTCGCGGCATGAACTCTAGCGACATCAGCACGTAGAGCAGCGGAACCACCTGGGTCAATCTCACCAGCGCATAACGCCGGTCGCCCAGCGAACGGAACTTGCGCAGATAGCGGTACAGCGATTCGAGCGCGATCAGTGGGTCGCCAAGGTGAATCAGCCGGTAGAAAATGCTCTGCGTCCGTGAGCGGTGCTTTTCGTCGAAGATCTCCGGGAACGCAGCGAATGCCAACGATAGCCGTTGTGCCCCAGCCTCTTTAGCAGCGTTAACCATGTCGACACTGAGGCGCTCGTCGATTCCGTTGGGCGACCCGCGTCGGCGCCACGGCACGTCAAGAGACAGATCGCTTCCGCCGCCGGCAACCGCGTAGCGGTGGAAGCCCTGCACTCGTCCCGCGGCATCCCTGGCCACGATCAATTGCACCCCTGGGTAGCGACCTTCCAACGCGCCGTCGAGCGCCATCGAAAATCCGCGTTCGGTGTGGGCGCCGCTGGGCGACGCTTTCAGCACTTCGGTCAGTTCGGCAAGTTGCTGCGCGTCAAGGTTCTGTTCGCACAGGATCTCGGTGGTGATACCGCAATTGTGAGTGCGCTTGACGGCCTGACGTAGATTGCGGAACTTACGGCCGACCATTTCGAAGTCGCGCACGTCGATAACGACATCTCGACCGATCGGCACCGCCCGCAACGGCTGTCCCAGCGCGGCTGAGTCGCTCCACAACCCGAGTTTCTGCTCGCTGCAACACAACACCACAATCCGCCAACCGCGGGTGTGGCACATGCCCGCGAAATCGGCGACCAGTTGCGAAAATTGCGCTTCGTCGCCGATCGGGTCACCGCTGACGACGGCATACCCGATGCGGGTGCAGTATGCCAGGGCCGCCTTACCGTCGGAACTGAAGTGGTAGCACTTGCCCACCTGCATGGCGAACGGTGCCAGCGGGTCCCCGGCGGTCGCTTGGATCAGCGCCCACACCTTGGGCAGATCCGCCGGTTGCGGGCGCGCCGATGTTGGCCACATCAGCGCCAGCCCGGTCCCGGCGACCAGTAGATGGCCCAGCAGATCGAAGGACAGCACATGCGCGGCTATGCCGGCGAACAACATGAAGACCGCAACCGCCGCGTGCTTCGCAGTCACCGGACGACCCAGAAAGATGCCACGGGCGATCAGCGCGACCGCGGCCAGCACCGTCAGCGACCATGCCAACCGGCCCGCGGGCTCCCAGTCGGCCTGCAAGTGTTCGCGGACAACGATCGCGATCAACCAGCACGTCGCGCCGAGCAGGGCAAACGCGCCAATCCAGCGCGCCGCGGGCGAATCGACGTGAACGACGACCCGCTCGCCTGCGCGGACGCTGGGGGCGACGCCGACCGACGACTGGTTCACACGCTCCTCCGGTTGCTCCACGTGGCCATTCCGGTCTAGGTGTAATACCCAGAACGCTACGCCTCGACCCTGATTGCTGTACTGGTCTGGCGCGGGTCGCAATCAGATCGTTGCCGTGTGCCGCCGCTCGGTCGTTATCCCCGTGAACTGGGAAAATATTTGACGACGCCTTCCTGCACCACCGTGGCTACTGGCTGTCCGGAACGATCGAAGAAATAACCGGTGCCCAACCCACGCGAATCCGTCGCCACCGGCGACGACGTGGAGTACAGCACCCAGTCGTCGAAATTGACCTGGCGGTGAAACCACACCGAGTGATTGACGGTGGCGGCAAAAATGCGGTCGAATCCCCACGACAGCCCATGGGTGGTGATGATCGAGTCCAGCACCGTGGTGTCCGAGCAGTACAGCATCGTCGCGGTGTGCAGCGTGGGGTCGTCGGGCAGCTTCCCGTCGGCTTTCACCCAGACGCGGTTGTAGTCGAGCCGCTCTCCCTTGTCGCGCATCACCCAGGATGGGTCGTTGGTGTAGCGCCACTCGATCGGCTGCAGTGCGTTGACGAACAACGGAACTTTGTCCTCGTAGCCGCGCAGCTGCTCTTTGACCGGTGTCAAGGCATCCGGTTGGGCGACGTCGGGCGGTTCGATGTTGTGCTCGAGGCCGCGTCCGCCGGACAGGTACGAGATCATTCCGGTCGCCAGCAGCGTGCCGTTCTGCGTCACATCGATGCGGCGGTTGGCGAAGCGGCGTTCGTCGCGCAACCGCAACACCCGGAATTCGATGTCCTTGTCGATGTCGCCGCCGTTGATGAAGTGAACGGAGAACGCGTTGGCCGGCAGGTCGCGGGTCAGTGTGCGACTGGCCGCCACGAACGATTGCGCCATGAGCTGGCCGCCGAAGGTTCGAGGCGGATTTTTGCTCGCGTGCGATCCGATGAAGACGTCGTCGGCCACGCAGTGAAGATCCAGTATCGCCATCAACTCGTCGAAGTCGGACACGTTCTAGACGTCGTCCTCGCCGATGCGGTGCACGTGAATCAAGTTGGTGGAGCCGACGGTGCCGGGCGGGGCGCCCGCGACGATGACGACGAGATCACCGCGTTTGTAGCGGCCAAGATCGAGCAACGCTTTGTCGACTAAACGGATCATCGCGTCGGTGGACTGCATCGTCGGAACGATGAAAGTCTCGGTGCCCCATGTCATCGCAAGTTGGCTGCGCACCTCGGGCAGTGGCGTGAAGGCCAGCAGCGGCAGTGGGGTGTGCAATCGGGCCAGCCGCCGCACAGTATCCCCGGACTGGGTGAATGCGACAAGGGCTTTCGCATCGAGCCGCTCGCCGATGTCGCGCGCGGCGTAGGAGATCACGCCGCGTTTGGTGCGGGGCACGTGCGTCAGCGGCGGTGCGGCTGTCGAATTCTCTTCGACGGCGCAGACAATTCGTGCCATCGTCTGCACTGCGGCGAGCGGGTGCTTGCCGACGGCGGTTTCCCCGGACAGCATCAGCGCGTCCGCGCCGTCCAGCACTGCGTTGGCGACGTCGGACGCCTCGGCGCGAGTCGGGCGGGAGTTCTCGATCATCGAGTCGAGCATCTGGGTGGCGACGATGACGGGTTTCGCGTTCTCCCGGGCCATTTGGATGGCCCGCTTCTGCACCAGCGGGACTTCTTCGAGTGGCAGCTCGACGCCTAAGTCACCTCGGGCCACCATCACGGCATCGAAGGCCAGTACCACCGCTTCCAGATTGTCGATGGCTTCTGGCTTCTCGAGTTTGGCGATCACCGGCACCCGGCGCCCGACGCGGTCCATCACCTCATGCACCAACTCGACATCGGACGGCGACCGCACGAACGACAGCGCCACCATGTCGACACCCAGGTCCAGTGCGAACTCCAGATCCTCAATGTCCTTCTCCGACAAGGCAGGAGCCGACACGTTCATCCCGGGCAGCGACATTCCCTTGTTGTTACTGACCGGCCCACCTTCGGTGACGGTGCAGACCACGTCGTCGCCGTCGATGTCTTCGACCACCAAGCCGACCTTGCCGTCGTCGATCAGAACCCGGTCACCGGGGAGTGCATCTTGGGCCAACTGTTTGTAGGCCGTTGACACTCGATCGTGGCTGCCCGGGCAGTCAGCGACGGTGATCCGCACCGTTTCGCCGTTTGCCCAGTAAGTTGGGCCGTCCGCGAACCGGCCCAAACGGATCTTCGGGCCCTGTAGGTCAGCCAGCAGCCCGACAGCGCGACCGGTGGCGTCCGAAGCCGCGCGAACGCGTTCGTAAGCGGCCTTGTGATCGCTGTAGTCGCCGTGGCTGAAGTTCATTCGGGCGACGTCCATTCCAGCCTCGACCAGCGCTCTGACCGACTCGTCGGTGTTGCTGGCCGGGCCGAGAGTACAGACGATCTTGCCGCGCCGCGTCACGACGACACAGCATAGTCGCGGTGGCCGACCTACCCGGTAACGAGCATCGGAACCAGCGGGAAACCAGGCAGGTTGCGCAGCACGGACCACGCGATTGTGGCGATCACAACAGTGACGATCGCAGGCAACGGCAGTACCGCTTTGTGGCGGTGGCGGCGCAGCACGATCCACGCCGCCAGCAGCGGAAGGCCCATGAGCACAAACATGTTGTCGGCGACTGCGGCGACGAGATCGCCGTGCAGTACGTCGTGCGTCACGCGAAGCCCTCCGCACAACGGGCAGTTCCAGCCGGTGAGCAGCCGGAACGGGCAGGCGGGGTAGATCGAATTTTGCTGATGGGGGTCCACCAGCCCGACGTATGCGACGGCGCCAATTAGCAGCGCGCCAGAACCGATTACACCTCGGCTAGGTTCCATCGCGCAGTGGCCGGCCCTGCGGGTCGCGCACCTTGTCGGTGAGCATCAATACGGCGTCGACGATGCCCCAAATCGCGGCACCGACGCCAAAGGTCACCAGACCCACGATCATCTGCGCGATGCCCAGCCCGGTCTGCCCGATGTAGATGCGGCCGACACCAACGATGCCGACCAGTCCGATCAGCTGAAGAAGGCCGGCCACGACCTTCGATTTGTCCGACAGCGGCTCGCCGGTCACGGGGTGCCGACCGTAGGGCGCCGCCGGGTCGGCAACGTTGCCCGGCGGATACGGTTGCGGTGGCGGCGGCGAATACGGCGGATAGCCCGGTTGCTGCGGACGCGATTCACCAGAAGAGTCGGTCACGTCCTTCAGCATGCCAGTTCCACCGGCGATCGCGGGTCGTTATCTCGTCGACCTGCGCCTTAGCCTGCTCAGCCGCGACCTCCACCCCGTTGGGGTGGGGCTGGCCGGCTCCGTCACGTCCGGCACCGGTTCTTCGGCGTCGTCTTCGACGGCGGGTGGTTCGCTTTCCCCGTCGATGACGTCAGCTGGTTCGGGCTCTTCCTCAGCCTCGTCGGACTCTGCTTCCTCAACCTCAGACTCGGGCGCCTCGGCATCAGCCTCGGCCGCTGCTTCCTCGGCCTCTGCGGGCTCAGGCTTCTCCGCTTCGGCCTCGGGCTCGGCTTCGGCCTCAAGCTCAGGCTCTTCGAGGACAGCTTCCTCAGCTTCAGCTTCGGGCTGCTCGGCGTCGGCCTCCGCTTCTGCTTCCTCGGCCTCCTCCGCTTCGGCCTCGTGCTCGGGCTCCTCGACCTCTGCGGGCTCAGGCTCCTCCGCTTCGGCCTCAGCTTCCTCACCTTCGGCCTCGGGCTCGGCGTCGGCCTCAAGCACGGGCTCGTCGAGCTCAGCTTCCGCAGCTTCGGGCTGCTCGGCGTCGGCCTCCGCTTCTGCTTCCTCGGCCTCCTCCGCTTCGGCCTCGTGCTCGGGCTCCTCGGCTGCGTCTTCTGCCTCTGGCGGCTCAGCTTCGGCCTCAGCTTCCTCACCTTCAGCCTCAGGCTCGGCGTCGGCCACAAGTTCGGGCTCTTCAAGGACAGCTTCCTCAGCTTCGGGCTGCTCGGCGTCGGCCGCTACCTCGGCCACGGCCGCGTCGGCTTCAGCTTCTTCGGCCGCTGCCGCGACCGCCTCCGATTCGTCATCGGCAGCCTGCGTCGCCGCCGTATCGAGCTCCTCGGCCACGGCCGCGTCGGCTTCAGCTTCTTCGGCCGCTGCCGCGACCGCCTCCGATTCGTCATCGGCAGCCTGCGTCGCCGCCGTATCGAGCTCCTCGGGCTCGACCGCTTCGGCTTCCGCCGCAGTCGCCGGTTCTCCGGAATCAACCGACTCCGCAGTACCCGCGCCCGCGGCGGCGGATGCCACAGGTGCAAGCTCCGCAGCCCGCTCCGACTCCGGTTTCTCGGCAGCCGTCGCGGCAGGCGCCGCCAGATCCTCGCGGCCCTTGGGTGCCAGAATGAGATAGACCACGGCACCGATGAAGACGAAAGTCGCTGTGAAGGAGTTGATTCGGATCCCGGCGATGTGGGTCGCAGCGTCGTCGCGTAGCAGCTCGACACAGAATCTTCCGAAGCAATACCCGGCGACGTATAGCGCAAACAGTCGGCCATGCCCGATTCTGAATCGTCGATCGAGATAAATGAGCGCGACGAATACCAGGACGTTCCAGAGTAATTCGTAGAGAAACGTCGGGTGCACGACGACGCACAATTCGCCGGTCGATACGCCGTCAAGTGGTTGTTGGCCGCTACATCCGTACGGGCCGCGGCTGAAGATCTCCAGGCCCCAGGGCAGCGTGGTCTCCCGGCCGTAGAGCTCCTGGTTGAAGTAATTTCCGAGCCGACCGATCGCCTGCGCCAACACAATTCCGGGTGCGATCGCATCAGCGAAGGCGGGCAGCGGGATGCCGCGATTGCGACAGCCGATCCACGCACCGACGCCGCCGAAAGCCACGGCGCCCCAGATCCCTAATCCGCCGTCCCAAATGCGCAAGGTCGCGAGCGGACCTAAGCCGAACTCACCGAAATACGTCCGCCAATCGGTGGCCACATGATAGAGCCGGCCACCGATCAACCCGAAAGGCACGGCCCACAGCGCGATGTCGTAGATGACCCCGCGCTCGCCGCCCCGAGCCACCCACCGCCGATCGCCGATCACCAGCGCGGCCACGATGCCGATGATGATGAACACCGCGTAGGCCCGGATCGGGACGGGTCCAAGATGCCACACTCCTCGTGGCGGACTGGGAAAATACGCAAGAACAGTCGTCGTCATTATGTGGAAATCCTTTGGCGCACACCCACAGCAAGCTCTTCGGTCAGTGCCCGGAGCGCGGTGACGCCGTCGGCCAGCGCTGACACCAGCGCCGAGCCGACGATGACCCCGTCAGCGTATCCGGCGATTTCCGCCGCTTGCTCAGCCGACCGCACACCCAGGCCGACGCCGACGGGTATATCCGAAACCGCTCGTACCCGGCGCACTAACTCGGGGGCGGCCTGCGAGACCGCGTTACGCGCACCGGTGACACCCATGATCGATGCAGCGTAGACGAAGCCCCGTGATGCGTCTGCCGTCGCCGCCAAGCGCTGCGGCGTCGACGACGGCGCGACGAGGAAGATGCGATCCAACCGGTGCTCCTCGGAGGCAGCCAACCACTCGTCGGCCTCGTCGGGGATGAGGTCCGGCGTGATGAGGCCATGGCCGCCGGCCGCGGCGAGGTCCCGCGCGAACGCGTCAACCCCATAGCGCAGCACCGGGTTCCAATAGGTCATCACGACCGCGCGGCCACCGGCGGCACTGATGGCCTCAACAGCGGCCAAGGTGTCTCGCACTCGAACACCGCCACGAAGCGCGACCTCGGAAGCCGTCGCGATCGTCGGCCCGTCCATTCCCGGATCCGAATACGGAACGCCGACTTCGACCAAGTCGCACCCTGATTCGACCAACGCGGTCATCGCGCTGACCGACGCGGGAACGTCGGGGTATCCCGTGGGCAGATAACCGATCAGCGCTGCCCGGTTATCCCCACGGCATGAACTGAAAAGCTCGGCCAGTCGGCTTGCTTCGCTCTGCTCGACAATCACGAACGGCCCTCATCCGATGAACCGGTAAGCAGGCCGAACCACTTGGCTGCGGTTTCGACGTCTTTGTCGCCGCGGCCAGACAAATTCACCACGATCACCGCTCCCCTGCCCATCTCGACGCCCAACTTGAGCGCGCCTGCCACGGCGTGCGCAGATTCGATGGCAGGGATGATGCCCTCGGTGCGGCAGAGCAAACTGAACGCATCCATTGCCTCGGTGTCGGTGATCGGCCGGTACTCGGCGCGGCCGGTTTCTTTGAGCCATGCGTGTTCCGGGCCGACGCCGGGATAGTCCAGTCCTGCTGAAATCGAGTGTGACTCAATGGTTTGACCGTCCTCGTCCTGTAACAGATAGGAGAACGATCCCTGGAACGCGCCCGGCGACCCGCCGGTGAACGTTGCGGCATGGCGCCCGGTTTCGACGCCGTCGCCGGCGGCTTCGAACCCGATCAGCCGAACACCGGGGTCGTCGAGGAACGCGTGGAAAATCCCGATGGCGTTGGATCCGCCTCCGACACACGCTGTCACGGCGTCGGGCAATCGCCCGGCCTGATCCTGGATCTGCACGCGCGTTTCGAGTCCGATGACCCGCTGGAAATCGCGCACCATGGTCGGAAACGGATGCGGTCCCGCGGCAGTGCCGAAGCAGTAGTAGGTGTTGTCGGCGTTGGTGACCCAATCTCGAAAAGCCTCGTTGATCGCATCTTTGAGAGTTTTCGAGCCGGATTCCACCGACACCACCTCGGCGCCCAATAACCGCATGCGGGCCACGTTGAGCGCTTGGCGCGCCGTGTCGACCGCGCCCATATAGATGACGCACTCCAGACCGAGCAGCGCGCACGCCGTGGCGGTCGCCACCCCGTGCTGGCCGGCGCCGGTCTCGGCGATCACCCGGGTCTTACCCATTTGGCGGGCCAGCAAGGCCTGCCCAAGCACGTTATTGATTTTGTGAGAACCGGTGTGGTTCAGGTCTTCTCGCTTGAGGAATATCCGCGCACCGCCAGCGTGCTCGGACAGGCGTGCGGCTTCGTACAGCGGGGACGGCCGACCGGTGTAGTGCGCCTGCAACTTATCGAGGGCGTCCAGGAACCCCTGATCGGTACGGGCCTTGTCGTAGGCCGCGGTGACCTCCTCGATCACCGCCATCAACGCCTCGGCGACGAATCGGCCGCCGTACGCACCGAAATGCCCTCGCGAATCGGGGTCGTGGCTAGTCGGTTCGGCGATGGCCGCGCTGGAACGCGGGAGTTCCGGACCGGAAAAATCTGCCATCACTCAATGTCCATGCGGACTAGCTGATCTAGCGGGCGGGCTTCGGGCAAGAGGGATGCCTGCCCGCGGTGACCAGGTCGGCGACGGCGGCGCGGGGATCGCCGCTGGTGACCAGACCCTCGCCGACCAACACCGCGTCAGCGCCGGCGCCGGCATAGGCCAGCAGATCGGCAGTGCCCCGCACTCCGGATTCGGCAATTCTGATCACGTCGGTCGGTAGCCCAGGAGCGATGCGGGCGAAGCAATCCCGGTCGACTTTGAGCGTCATCAGATCGCGGGCGTTCACCCCGATCACCCGGGCGCCGGCTTTGAGCGCGCGGTCGGCTTCTTCCTCGGTGTGGACCTCGACCAGCGCAGTCATGCCGAGCGACTCGGTGCGCTCCAACATCGACACCAACGCCGACTGTTCAAGCGCGGCAACGATGAGCAGCAGCATGTCTGCGCCATGGGCACGCGCCTCGTGAATCTGATAGGGCCCCACCACAAAGTCTTTACGCAACACCGGTACCGACACGGCCGCGCGCACCGCATCGAGATCAGCCAGCGAACCATGGAACCGGCGCTGCTCGGTCAGCACGCTGATAATTCGCGCGCCGCCGTCCTCGTAGGTGCGCGCCAGCTTGGCCGGGTCGGCGATCGACGCCAGTTGACCCGCCGACGGACTGGCACGTTTGACTTCGGCGATAACTGCGATTCCCGGCTCACGAAGCGCTGCCATCACATCCAGCGGCGCCGGCATCGACTCGGCGGCGGCTTTGACCTCGGGCAGGCTCACGACGGCTTCGCGGGCGGCAACGTCGGCGCGGACTCCCTCGATGATGGAGTCGAGCACGGTTGCCGAACTCATACCTGTCGGTCCTTCCCCGCGGGCCCCGCAGATTTCGATGACGTTCACCGAAAGGGTAGCGGCCGTCAGCGCGCGGTCCGTCACCGACCCTCGGAGTCCGAGTCGTGTCGCGTCGGGTCACGGCCATCGTCGAGCGCATCCCAGATCATCCGCTCCGACATGTCCCCGTCGTGCTGCTCGGCCTGCGCTCGTCGGACCGCTGGTGCGACATATTTCGTGGCACCCGTCGGGGCGCCCGACCGCATCAGCAATACCGCCGCGACCAGCGTGCATACCGCTGCCACCAGGGTTATCGCCGCACCGGTGTGATACCGCTGGCTTCCGACCAGCGTCAGTAGCGAAACGTGCGCGAGGTCAGCTGCTCGCACCGCCACGTCCCGCACCACCCACTGGCTGACAGCGAGATAACCGATCGCCAGGCTGGCCGCTGCCACCAATACCGCCAGCATGCGCAGCGGCCAGCCGCGCACGGCGACCGTGGCCACCGCTGTGACCAGCAGCAACACCGCCAACGGCAGCAGAGCCGTCGACCACGACCCGCCGGAGAGGGTAACGGTCTTGGGTTGTCCGAGCCCGTCGAACGACTCGACGGCAACCCACGGCAGCCGCGAGGCCGCCCACAACCCCGCTGCCGCGATCACCAGCAGCAGTTGGGCGATCCGGATCGCCAGCCGGCCCCGGCCAGGGTCAGCCATTGCGGCCGGCGTCCGGGGCGGAGAGCGTCTCCGCGGCGGCGATCGCGTTCAGCACCGCGCGGGCCTTATTCGTCGCCTCGGTGTGCTCGTAGGGGCCGTTGGAGTCGGCCACCACTCCGCCGCCGGCCTGCACATAGGCGGTGCCGTCGCGCATCAGCGCGGTGCGGATCGCGATCGCGAAATCGGCGTTACCGGCGAAGTCGAGGTAGCCGATAACGCCGCCGTACAGGCCGCGCCGCGTCATCTCGACCTCTTCGATCAGCTCCATCGCCCGCACCTTCGGCGCACCGGACAGCGTGCCCGCCGGGAAGCAGGCGGTCACGGCGTCCAGCGCGGTGCGGCCCTCGGCCAGCAGCCCGGTCACCGTGGAGACCAGGTGCATGACGTGGCTGTAGCGCTCGATGTGGCTGTAGTCCTCGACGCGCACCGTGCCGGGCACGCAGACCCGGCCGAGATCATTGCGGCCCAGATCGACGAGCATCAGGTGCTCGGCGCGCTCCTTGTCGTCGTGCAGCAGTTCCTTCTCCAGCAGCTGGTCTTCTTCCTCGGTCTGTCCGCGCCACCGGGTCCCGGCGATCGGATGGGTTGTCGCCCACTGGTCCTGCACGGTGACCAATGCCTCCGGGCTGGATCCCACGATCGAAAATGCTGTTCCGCCAGCATCATTCGGCACCTGCAGCAGGTACATATAGGGGCTCGGGTTGGATACCCGTAGCATTCGGTAGACATCCATCGGTGCGACATCGGTGTCCATCTCGAAGCGCTGCGACGGCACCACTTGAAACGCTTCGCCGCGCTCGATTTCCCCGACCAGACGCTCGACGATCCCGCCGTACTCCTCCACAGTGCGCTGGGCTCGGTGTTGCGGCTCCGGTCTGGTGAAGGTGGCGACGGTCGATGGCAGCGGCTGACTCAGCGCCGCGGTCATCACGTCGAGCCGGGCGATCGCGTCGTCGTAAGCCCAGTCCACCCGCTCGTCGGTGCCGTTCCAGTTGACCGCGTTGGCGATCAGCGTGATGGTGCCCTCGTGGTGGTCGACGGCGGCCAGATCGGTGGCCAACAGCAGCAGCATGTCGGGCAGCTGAAGGTCGTCGGTGGCCAATGCGGGCAGCCGTTCCAGCCGTCGCACCAGGTCGTAGGCGAAGAAGCCCACCATGCCGCCCGAGAGCGGCGGAAGCCCGGGCAGCGCCGCGGTGGCCAACAACTCGAGCGTGGCATCCAGAGCCGCTAGCGGATCACCACCGGTGGGCGCGTCCTGGGGCACCGTGCCCAGCCAGGCCGCTTCGCCGTCGCGCACGGTCAACGCCGACGGCGCGCCGGCGCCGATGAACGACCACCGCGACCACGACCGGCCGTTCTCGGCCGATTCCAGCAGGAAGGTTCCCGGCCGGTTGTCGGCCAGTTTGCGGTAGGCCGACAGCGGCGTCTCGGCGTCGGCCAGCACCTTGCGTGTCACCGGGACTACCCGGTGCTCGGCTGCGAGCGCGCGGAAGTCCTCGCGTGAGGTGGTGGCGAGGTCGGCGTGCACCCCTCCATCTTCCAAGCCATCTTCGGCGACACCGCGTCGACCCCCGGCGTAGCGTGACGGCCATGAAAACCGGTGACACCGTGACCGACTTCGAGCTTCCCGACCAGACCGGAGCACCGCGCACGTTGAGTGCCCTGCTTGCCGACGGGCCCGTCGTGCTGTTCTTCTATCCCGCAGCGATGACTCCGGGCTGTACCCGCGAGGCGTGCCACTTCCGTGACGTGGCCGGTGAGTTCGCCGCTGTCGGCGCGCAACGGGTCGGCATCAGCACCGACGCGGTGGACAAGCAGGCCAAGTTCGCCGATGCGCACAGCTTCGACTACCCGTTGCTGTCGGATGCCGATGGCGCAGTTGCTGCCCAGTTCGGGGTCAAGCGCGGGCTGCTCGGCAAGCTGATGCCGGTGAAGCGCACGACGTTTGTCATCGACACCGATCGCAGAGTGCTCGACGTGATTGGCAGCGAGTTCAACTTCAACTCGCACGCCGACAAGGCGCTGGCGACGCTGCGGTCACGGTCGTCGGCGTAGCCCGGATGCCAGCCTGACGAATATCTCGATTCCACAGGTAGGGCGGTCAGCGCGGGCGCATCGTTGATGCCATGACGCAGCAATCGCTTCTGCGCGCCAACGACGGCCTGCCGCGCGGCGTGCAGGGTGCCGCAGATCCGCGTTTCGGAGCGGTGGTCCGGTTGTTCGCGCAGCTTTTCCCGGGCCGCCGCTTCGGCGGTGGCGCGCTGTCGGTGTATATCGACGGGCGGCCGGTCGTCGACGTGTGGACCGGGTGGTCCGACCGAGCCGGCGAGGTGCGCTGGACGGCCGACACCGGGTCGATGGTGTTCTCTGCGACCAAAGGAGTCGCCGCAACTGTCATCCACCGCCTGGTCGACCGCGGACTGCTGTCCTACGACGCGCCCGTCGCCGAGTACTGGCCGGAATTCGGCGCCAACGGCAAATCCGGCATCACCGTTCGCGACGTGCTGCGGCACCGCACCGGACTGTCACATCTCAACGGCGTCAGCAAAACCGAGTTAATGGATCACCACCTGATGGAGGAACGACTGGCCGCCGCCCCGGTCGATCATCTGCACGGGCTCCCGGCCTACCACGCGTTGACCTACGGCTGGCTGCTGTCGGGACTGGCCCGATCGGTGACCGGGCTGGGAATGCGCGAACTTTTTCGCACCGAGGTGGCGCGTCCGCTCGACACCGACGGTGTTCATCTCGGTCGCCCACCTGCCGACGCACCCACCCAGGTGGCACAGATCTTGGTGCCGCAAAGCGGCCAGGCCAATCCGGTCGTCAACTTCGTCGCACCCAAAGTCGCCGGACTACGGTTTTCCGGGGTTTTGGGCGCGATGTACTTCCCGGGCATGAAATCCTTTGTGCAAGGCGAGATCCCATTTCTCGACGGTGAAGTCCCAGCGGCCAACGGCGTCGTGACCGGTCGTGGGCTGGCCAAGATGTATGCCGCACTGGCCAACAACGGACGCGTCGAGGGCGCCGCCGAGCTCCTCTCCGGCGAGTTGGCGCGTGGGCTGGCCGGTCGACCCAGGGTACTGCCCGACCTGAACATGTTCGTGCCCATGCCATTCCATCTCGGTTATCACGAATCCCCCATTCCCGGACTGCTCAAGGGATTCGGGCACATCGGTTTGGGCGGAACCCTCGGCTGGGCCGATCCGGACACCGGCAGCGCGTTCGGTTACGTCCACAACCGACTGTTGACACCGATGGTCTTCGACATGGCCTCGTTCGCGGCCTTGGCGCGGCCGATGCGCAGTGCGATCACCGCCGCACGCCATACCGGACCGATGGAGGTGCCCCACTACGGTGCGCCCTTCCCGGCACCGGATCGTCGGCGAGCCAGCAAGCGCAGGGCAGCGGTGGGACGGCGGTGACCTAGAAGGGTGGCGGCTGGTTGCGTTCTTCGATGTGGGCGTCGTTGAGTGCGCGCTCCGCGTCGATGCGGCGCGCGCGGTCCTGTTCGCGAGTTCGTCGTCGCACCGGCATCATGACACTGCGGTTAGCAGGTGGTGGGTCTGCCTTTGCCGCCCAAGGTAATTCACCAGTCGGCAGACACAGGCTGGGAAACAGCAGGCGACTGCCCGGATGGGTGATGTAGGTCGCTCCGGTGGGTGATGTCCAGACCACTGTCCCGTCGGGCCGTTGCTCGTCCCGCCAAGCAGTCCAAAACGTTTTGAGCAAGTGATGTTTTCGGCAAACGCACTTGAGGTTCGACGCGTGAGTCGGCCCGAACGGGTAGGGCACTGTGTGGTCAACATCGCAAATTTCGGCAGGGCGATCGCAGTTGGGAAATCGACAGGTCAAATCCCGGCAGCGCACAAAGCGCTCCAGTGCAGCCGACGGATGATATCCCGATTCCGGCGCGGCGTCGCCGGGATGCCGCACCGGCTGAAGCTTCGCGCCACCCCTGACTAACTCGGCCAATAGCGACGTTGGCACCACACCACCGCTGGTGATCAACGCGGCTGGCGCCTTGGCAGCCCAGCCGCCCGGCGGCTCTGGCTCGGGGTCGGGTGCCAGCGCCTCATGCAGCGGGGTATGAGGCGTGACCGGCCGCTGCTTGGGCTCGCCTGACAGGTGCGGGTCAGGCAGGCTGCTCACCGCCGATGCGTCGGCAACGACGTTGATAACCACACCGGTCGTCCGCTCAGTGCCGTCGACGCCCGCGGGGCAATCGGCATTCCCGCACGCACAGGCCAGCCGATCTGCATTCGCTGCTAGTGCGCCCAATGCGTCAGCGCGACGCTGAGCAACGGTGCGCGGATCGTCATCGCACACCTGGTGAGCCATCTGCATCAGCCGCCGATCCAGCACGGCGGCATCGGTGGCATACAGTCGGCCCCAGAACGGTGCGGTGCCCGACTTCTCGTCGGCAGAGTCGATCACTACGTCACGGCTGCGCGCGTGGGCCCGGGTACGCCGCAACGCGCCCGGATCGTATTGATCCACAATCGCCTCGATGGCCTGCGCCGTCTTGTTGACCGACATCGGCCCAAACCGCACCGCATCTTCGGCCAGCGTCTTGTCCACCAGTTGCAGCGCCTGGGAGTCCTTGATCAGGTCGGTGTGCCAGACGATCGTCGCCGCCAGCCGGGCACTGATCTTCCCGTCGAGAAACACCGCTCCTACCCGTGGCAACCGGTCGCGCAATGCCACAGCCAAATACATCCGGCTTGAGGCCATCCCGTGGCTAATGCCTTGTGCAGCAGCAACTTCAGCTGCCATGGAGTCCCAGTTGTCACACGACCAGTGTCCGCATTCGGGAGATCCGCCCTCGACTCGCCGGGCCACCAGCTCGGCAATGGCGGCGAGCCCGCGCGCCGATGCCGCGGCCTCCGCGCGTGCCCACTCGCCGATCGCGGCCACCACCAGCCCGTCGTCGGCACTCTCGAGCGCCTCCGGGCCCGGCGGGAAAGTATCGAACATACGTGCGATTCTACTCCGTCCACCGACCCGATGGGCCGCGCAGCGCCGCTCTGTGGACAAACACCCAACTGTGGACAAAATCAGAAACGTGACAGCCGACCTAAATCTCTGGCGCACTGCCTGCGTCGTGACGGCCTATTCCGCCCAGTCCGAATTGATGAACCCGTTCCCGGGCCGTGTCGCCAGAGCCCCCACACTCAGGTTTGTTCCTGCCGCGCCCAAGAGGTGTTCTCCCACTTCCAACGAGCGATACGCGGCCCAACCCAGAATCCGTAGATTCCGACCGTAACGATGATTAGGAGCAGCCACTTCCACCATAAGCCGAATAGTCCCCACGCACTTCCGTTGAACACGAGTTGTCGGCCCTCGATGTAGGAATGCTTCGCGCGCCACCGTTCCCGCAGTACGAGGGCGAACGGGTAACAGATCCCGAGCGTGCACACCGTGATTAGGGAGGCGAGTACCGCAGTGCCAAAGTAAGTACCAGCACCGCCGTCGAAAGCGAACTGGTGAGTCTGAGCGCGCTTTGGCACAACGATCGCGGCATCGGGCTGTGGAGCATAGTGAAGATTGGGCGGCTCAGCAGGCATTGGCTCCGACGGTTGCGGCTCAGGCATAGACGGTGTTGACATAGCTTCCCTCAGGCATAAGTAGGTAAAACGCATCAAGCGCGCTTAAAGGGTTTTCCAATTTCCTCAATATCCATAGTGCGCCGCGTTACATAGCGTGCGTTCAGCCAGTCGCCGTGACGGGTTCCGCCTCCCCCAACTCCGATTCCGACTCGGGCATCTGACCTGCGAGGTACTCCCCCAGGCCCTCGATCGTCGGATAGTCGAATACCGCGGTCGCGTTGATCGTGAATGCGCCACCAAACTGGCTGTGTAGCCGGTTTCGGAGTTCGACCGCCATCAGTGAATCGGTGCCCAGGTCCAGGAACCGACTGGTTGCGGCGGGTGGTTGCGCGAGCCGCAGGAAACCTTGCACTTCGCGCTGCAGGAATTCGGTGAGGAAGCTGGCGCGCTGCGCCACCGGTATCTCCTGCAGTTGCCGGAGCAACTCACTGTCGCCGGTTGCCTCTGCGACAGCGCTCGGCAACACGAGGTCCAGAATCGGCGGACGAGAACTGCCCAGCATCTTCGCGGCGCGCTGCCAATTGGCCTTGATGACGGTTGCCTGCGCAGTTCCGTTGGCGACGGCCTCGGCGAGCGCGGCCAGCGCAGCCGAGGGCTCCAACAGAGTCAGTCCTTGCGCTCCGATATTGGTGCGTGCCGCCTCCGAAGACGCCATGCCGCCCTGTGCCCAGGGACCGAAGTTGACCCCGGTTGCCGGCAAGCCTCGCGCCTGTCGTTCCGCGACCAACCCGTCGAGCAGCGCGTTGGCAGCCGAGTAGTTGGCCTGGCCGGGTGAACCGAGCAAGCTGGATACCGAGGAAGACACGACGAAGAAGTCGAGATCGTCGCCTGTCGTCAAGCGGTCCAAGTAGCACGCACCGAACGCCTTGGGCGCCAACACTGTTCGGAAACGCTCCAGGCTCTGCTGTGACAGCAACGCGTCGTCGAGCACGCCTGCCAAATGCGCTACTCCGGCCAGCGGCGGCAATTCCGCGCGGATCCGCCCTAGCAGCTTTGCGACGTCGGACTCGTCGCCGACATCGGCGGCGAACGTGTGGATGCGGCACTTGTAGCGCTCGGTGATGTCCTCGATTGCCCGTTGTGCGTCCGCATCGGGCGCGCGCCGGCTGGTCAATACGATGTCGCCGGCCCCGAGTTGGGCCAGGTACGACGCCGTATGCAAACCGATGGCACCGAGTCCACCGGTGATCAGGTAACTCCGATCGCGGCGTGGCTGTAGCGGGCTCGGCATCTGCAGCACGATCTTCCCGATGTGCCGCGCTTGCTGCATCCGGCGAAACGCCGTCCTGGCCTCCGTCAGCGGGTAGATCTCGGCGGGTAGTGGCGCCCAGTCGCCACGACCCAGCCCATCCGACACCTCGCCGAGCAAACCGCGAATACGCTCCGGGTCTTGGAAGGTAACCGTGTCCAACGCAACGATTTCGTAGGCGATATCGGGACGGGCAGCCGCCATCTGCTCCGGAGTCCAGATGTCTCGCTTGGCGATCTCGGCGAAACGCCCGTTCTTGGCGGTAGCCCGTACGGTCGCTTCGACGAACCCTTCGTTGGTCAGGCTGTTGAGCACCACGTCGACGCCGGCCCCGTCGGTGTCGGCGAGGATTTGGTCGGCGAAATCCGTAGTGCGCGAGTCGTAGACATATTCCACGCCCAGCTTGTGCAGTGTCGCGCGTTTGTAGGTGCTGGCGGTGGCGAAGACGACCGCGCCGTGCTGCTGGGCCATCTGGATGGCGGCCAATCCGACACCGCCGCTCGCGGCGTGAATGAGCACACGGTCACCGGGCTTCAACTGCGCCCAGTCGAACGCGAGTCGGACCGTGAGCGCCGCCGCGGGGATGGTGGCCGCCGCTACCGCGCTCAACCCGTCGGGAAGCGGCGCCAACAGCTGAGCCGGCACATTGAACCGGCTGGCGAACGCACCCTGCATGAAGCCATAGACGCGTTGACCGACCTCCAATCCGGTGATACCGCCACCTAACTGGGTGACGATGCCGGCAAAGTCGCCGCCGATCGGGCCCGGGTCACCCGGGTAGAGGCCCAGCACATTGAGCACATCCCGGAAGTTCAAACCCGCAGCCTCCACCCGGACCTGCACATAGCCATCGTCCGGCGAGGGCACTTCTGTCTCGGACAGCCGGAGGTTGTCGATCGCGCCGCGTTCAGTGGGCATCAGCGCGTAATCAGTGCCACGCGGCACCGCGAGATGACCGCTGCGCGACCATGGCACTAACCGCGATGCCAGGAACTTTCCTTGCCGCAGCGCGAGTTCGGGTTCCTCGATCGGGGTGGCGAGAAGACCAGCTAGCGACTGCACGGCCTCTTTGGATCCGTCGTAATCGACTAGCCTGCAATGCAGAGCCGGCTCCTCGTTGGCGACGGTACGTCCGAGTCCCCACAGCGCGGCCTGAACCGGGTCGACCGGTTCGCCCGATTCGGTCGCCACAGCTCGTTCGGTGACGATCCACAGCCCGTTGGGAAGGGGGGCGACCCCGTCGGCCTGCAGGGTGTGCACGGCGCTGAGCAGATGGGCGATTTCAGTCTCCAGCCGCGCGGCAACGTCAGCGCTCGACTCCTCTGCACTCGGCCCGGCGCTGCGCCACACGATGCCGCCGATTGCCAGGCCGCGCTCTCGAGCCTGCGTCAGCAGCTGCCCCAAGGGCTGGGAATCCGCTGAAGTCGAGGCCCTGTCAAAGGAGACGCAGTCCGGCAGCTCGGCCGCCAGTTCGTCGAATCCGGAAACCAGCCAAGTGCCGGCCCCGTTTCCGGTGACCTCGATACCACTGCTCGATGCCGGCGGCGGCACCTGGTGCCAGCCAAGGGCATACAGCAACCTGGTGGGATCGCCGCCGAGGCCTCGCAGCAACGCCTCCCGAGGAGCACGTTTGACCGTGAACTCGCGAATCCCGCCCAGGTGGCGCCCGTCTCGACCGACGAAGTCGAGATCGAAGACTTGGGTCTCGCTGTCGAGGCCGCCGGTATGCCACCTCGCCCGGCAGTAAAACCTGCGAGGCATCTTCTCCCGCAGCATCACTTGCCCGTACCGCAACGGCAGGAAAAGTTCGCTCACTCCCTGTTCGGCCGCCAGAAGTGCCGGGAACGCCGGGAAGGCAACTCCGGTGCACAAATCGAGCAGCACCGGATGCATCGGCTCGGTTCCGAGCTGTTCGGTCAATTCTTCGCCGACCGTGATATCGCCGATCGCCTCGCCCTCACCGAGCCACAGCGACTTCAGGGAACCGGACCAGGTGGGCCCCCAGGCCAGCTCCATGTCGGCGAAAGTCTCGAACAGCTCCTGTGGACGCATGCGATTTGACCGCTCGATTACCGCGTCGATGGGTTCCGCCGGGTCGGATGTCGGATCGTCGTCGGCACCGGAGGCAACTGTGCCATCGGCGTTCAACGACCAGTCGGCATCACGAACACCGTACGGGCGGCTGTGGACCTGGAAGGTCCAGCCAGCCCCGTCCTCGAGCGGACGCAATGTCAGCTGAACCTCACGAGAATCCTTCTCGGGCAGGATGATCGGCTCATAGAAGAAGACATCTTTCACCCGCGCCGGCGGACCAACGGCAGCCAGGGCCATCGCCGCATACGTCGCCCCGGGAACGACGACGGTGCCATAGATGACGTGGTCCGCCAGCCACGGCTGCGATTTGACGGACAGCCGACTGGTGTATACGGAGTCGCCCGAAGCGAGATCCTTTGCACTGCCCAAGATTCCGGAGGCGGCCGCGCCGTCCACAGCGATGTCGGACGTTTTGGGCCAGAACCGGCGGCGCTGGAACGGATAGGTCGGCAGTTCGACTCTGCGACGAGGTTGGTGATGCAGCGCAGCGAACTCAGGCCGATGGCCGCTGACATAGGCCGTGGCCAGCGCTTCGGCGATCTGGCGCCGGTCAGCTACGCCCTTGCGCAGGGAAACGATCGCGCGCGGTGCGGCCAAATGCTCCGGCCAGACCTGTACGGCTGCCCCGGTCAGAACCGGTTGAGGACCGATCTCCATCAACACCGAGCATCCCAGCGCGGCCACCGTGCGCACGCTTTCGGCGAACTGCACCGGCTGGCGGGAATGCCGCCGCCAATATTGAGCGTCCAGGGGGGTTTCGGCCGTGAGTATGGCGCCGGTGCGGTTGCAGACCAGCGGCAACGTCGGCACAGCGAACTGCAACCGCGCTGCATAAGATTCGAATTCACCGAGCACCGGCTCCAGCAGCTCCGAATGGAAGGCGTGGCTGGTTTCCAACCAACTGCACCGGGTCCCGTCGTCCTCAAACCTGGCGACGATCTGTTCGAGATCGGCTCCCGGACCCGAGAGCACCGTGTTGGGGCCGTTGTAGGCGGCGACCGACACCCGAGGGAATTCGGTGGCAACTTCCTCGACATGCTTGGGATCGGCGAACACCGCGACCATTCGCCCGCCTTCGGGCAGACTGCCGAACAGCCGACCACGCTCGGCCATCAGCCGCACCCCATCCTCGAGGCTGAAAACTCCCGCCACGCATGCCGCCGCGTATTGGCCAACACTGTGGCCCAGCACCACATCGGGATTCACGCCCCACGACTGCCACAGCCGGGCCAGGCCCATCTCGACAGCGAAAAGCGCTGGCTGCGCAAATGATGTGTGCTTCAGCGTTTCTCCGGCCCTGCCGCCGGTTTCGCGGTCGGTGGCGAACAGCACCTCCAGCAACGGGCGCGGCAGTATCTCCTTGACCGCGTCCGCGCAACGTGTCACGGTTTCTGCGAAAACCGGTTCAGCGTCGAACAATTCGCGCGCCATTCCCGGATACTGACTGCCCTGACCGGTGAATAGCCACGCCGTGGTCGGCCGGTCGGTGCACTCACCACGTACCGCGCCGGGCCGTAGCCGGTTCTCGGCCAGCTCGGCCAGGCCTTCGCCGGCGCTCCGGACCGAATCCACCACCAGCGCGGCCCGATGTTCGAAATGCGAACGCCCCGCCCCGGCCGTCAGACACACGTCGGCGATATCGACCTCTGGATGGGTGGTCAACCAGGTTCCATAACGCCGCGCCAACGCCACCAGCGCCTCCGGTGACCGCCCCGACAGCGCCAGTACATTGACCGACTCGTTTCGACCGTTCGCGATGTCATCGTCTGTTGAGTGCTCATCGGGGGTCGCCGGTTGTGCCGGCGCCTCCTCGATCAGCACGTGTGCGTTCGTGCCGGTGAATCCGAAGGAACTCACGCCCGCGCGCCGCGGCCTGCCGTTGGCCTCCCAGGGAGTCGGCTTGTCCACCACCCGAACAGGCGACGAGTCCCACGGGATATGCGGCGACGGTTCGTCAAAGTGCAGGCTTTGCGGCAGTACTCCGTGCTGCAGCGACAACACGACTTTGATCAGACCGGCAGCCCCCGACGCCGATTCGAGGTGGCCGATGTTGGTCTTCACCGATCCGATCAGCAACGGCCGGTCCGCGTCACGAGCGGCTCCATAAGCGGCCCCGGCCGCCTGCACCTCGATCGGATCGCCCAACGGGGTCCCCGTCCCGTGTGCCTCAAGGTAGTCGACATCTCCGCCGGCCAGGCCGGCGCGAGCCAACGCCGCACCGATAAGTCGTTGCTGCGCACCACCGTTGGGCACCGTCAAACCACTGGAAGCACCGTCCTGGTTGACCGCGCTGCCCGGAATGACCGCGCAAACCCGATCGCCGTCCCGCACTGCGTCGCTCAGCCTCTTGAGCACCAGAATCCCGCAGCCTTCGCTGCGCACGTAGCCATCGGCCGAGGCGTCGAAGGTCTTGCATCGTCCGGCAGGAGAAAGCATCCTGGCGCGGGAAGCGGCGATGATGGATACCGGACTCAGCAGCACGTTCACGCCACCGGCCAACGCCAAATCGCAGTCACCGGAATGCAATGCCTGGCAGGCCTGATGGACGGCCACCAGCGACGAACTGCAGGCGGTATCGACGGCCACCGCCGGTCCCTCCAGTCCGAGTGCGAAGGCAACCCGACCGGAAATGGCATTGAGCGCATTGCCAGTGATGAAGTGCGGCTCGATCTTGTCGACCGGCCCGGCGGACAGCAGATGTGCATACTCGTTGGCAGCCACCCCCACGAAGATCCCGGTTCGGCTGCCGCGCAACGCACCCGGGGAATATCCGGCGCGTTCCAAGCCTTCCCATGCGGTTTCGAGCATCAGCCGCTGCTGCGGCTCGATCCACACCGCCTCGCGCGGGGAGATACCGAAGAATTCCGGATCGAATCCGTCGATTCCGTCCAGGAACCCCCCGAAGCGGCTGTAGATCTTTCCGGGGGTCTCAGGATCCGGATCGTAAAACTCGTCGATGTCGAATCGGTCATCCGGGACTTCCCGGATCGCATCGACACCACCGGACAACACCTCCCAGAAGGCTTCTGGATCAGGCGCGCCGGGGAAACGGCACGACACCGCAATGATCGCGATCGGCTCATCGGTGCGCGTCGTCACTACTGAGGCCGGCTGGGACCGGGACTTGGCCGATGCCTGCTCGCTGAGCTCGAGCACGTCGCCGAGCAGATAATCCGCCACGTCTGACAGACGCGGATAATCCATCGCCAGGGTCGCCGATATCTCCTTGCCCACTCCTTGCTCGATGCGGCGCCGCAATTCGATGGCCATCAGCGAATCCATGCCGAGATCGAAGAACCCCGCGTCCTCGCGTATCTCCGCGGCATCGATGCGGGTCACCTCTGCCACCGCGTCGCGCAGGTAATCGGTCAAGAGTTTCTTGCGCTGCTGCACCGGAGCGCCTGTGAGCTGCTCGACCAGCTTGGTCTTCCCCGACTGCGTTGGTGCCGCGGCCACACCGGGCACCTCCTCCTCCAACTCGGCCAGGAATGAGCGCCTGCCCGCTTGCTGGTAGAGCGGCAGGAAGCGGGCCCAGTCGACCCGTGCCACGATTCCTTGTCCGCAGCCGGGTGCTTCGCCCTGCCCGCGGGAAGCAGCGATCACATCAGCCATACCCGCCAGCGCATCGGCAGGTGACAATGTCAAGATCCCGCGCTTGTCTAGTCGCGCACGAGCGTCCGCGTCGGCCATCCCCGCCGACCAGGGACCGAAATTGACGCTGACTGCGGGGACGCCCTGCTCGCGCAGTCGCCAGGCCAGCCCGTCGAGGAAGGCGTTAGCCGCGCCGTAGGCGGTCTGACCGAATCCGCCCCATACTGAGGCGATCGAGGAGGTGCTAAGGAAGAAGTCGAGCTGCAGCTCCGCAGCCGCTTCGCTCAAATGCCATGCACCCCAAACTTTCCCGGCAAAAACACGATCCACTTCGGCATCGTCCAGGGCGCTCAGCGGGGTGGTACCGATTTCGCCCGCGGCATGGACGATACCGGCCAACGGCGGCAGGTCTGCCTGCACGGTGGCTAGCAGGCGCGCAACGTCGTGCGCATCGGCGACATCGGCAGCAACCACCCGAAATTCGCAACCGTGCTGTTCGCGCAGCGCATCGAGGCGCCGTTGCGCGGCGTCGCTGGGTGAGCGTCGGCCGACGAGCGCCAGATGCCGGGCGCCGTGCGCAGCCAGGTATTCGGCTATTTCCAGCCCGACCGAGCCCAGACCCCCGGTCACCAAATACGTTGCGTCACTGCGCAGTGCCAGCGGTGCTGTGCTCGGCTGCTCAGCGCATCGAACCAACCGGGGAACATAGACCGCTTGATCACGCAGCGCGACTTGGTCTTCGCGGCGCGGCTCGGCCACCACCTGGTCGATCAACCGCGACCATTCATCGGCACTGCCGTGCGCCAGATCCGCCATTCCGCCCCACACCTGGGGATACTCCAGCGAAGCGGCGCGACCGAATCCCCACAGGCAACTCTGATCCGGTGCCATGGTGTCCATCGCAGTGATGTGTTGCGCGCCGCGGGTTACCAACCAAATGGGCCGGCGCACGTCAGCGGCAACTGCGGCGCGGAAGAGTCGCCGTGTTCCGCCCAGAACTCGGTGCTGCATCCGCAACAGCGACCGCATCGACGGTGCGGTATTGGCGTCGAGTGCAGCGACATGCAGAATGCGTAACGTCGGTTCGTCTGCCACCGCCGCGCGCAGCGCGGCCTCGAGCTGTTCCTCGTCCGCGTCGGACGCCGGCAACTCGAGAGTCCGATGCTGGTGTCCCTGCGCGCTCAGCGCGTCTAGTAGAGGCTGAACTGCATCGGAACCATGGCCGATGAGCAGGACGGAACATCCCCCGCCGGCATTCGCATCCGAACCGATGGCGGTGGTCTTCTCCCACCGAAACTCGTAGCGCGCATCCGCGATCGACCGGGTGTTGCGCTGCTGGTTGTGTTGAGCGGCAAGCCTGGTCAGCACATCTCGGGTCTGGTGCTCGCCGTTCGCACCGCCGAGTAGGGCCGCAAGCTCGTCGATGCGGCCACCCTCGAGAAGACGGATGGCTTCGGTACTCACGGCGTTGGTCTGGTTGGTGGGCCGGACCCGCTTCTCACTGAACCAGTACTGGCGATGCTGGAACGGATAGGTGGGCAGGTCGAGCTTTCGCGCTGGTCCTACGACAGCGTCGAAGTTGGGTAGGTGACCCAGGACGTACGCGTCGGCAAGGGCTTCGGTGATCTGGCGGTGGTCGGCGGTGTTTCGACGCAATGACGCGATCGCCCGCGGTGCAGTGGCAGGGTCAGGCCATGCCCGGAGGGCTGCGGCGCTGAGCACCGGCTGCGGACCGATCTCCAGCAACACTTTGCAGCCCAGATCGGCAAGGGTCTGCACGCTCTTGGCGAACTCCACCGGTTGACGCGCGTGGCGACGCCAGTAATTGCCGTCGAGTTTCACGCTCCTGCCGAGCGCGGTGCCGGTGCGGTTGCACACCAGAATCCGTTGTGGCGGGCGGCTGAAATCGAACCGGTCCGCATACGACTCGAACTCGTCGAGGATCGGATCTAGCAGCGCCGAGTGGAACGCATGGCTGGTGTCCAGCCAATCACACCGAACACCCTCGGCTGTCAACCCGGCCAGCGCCTGGTCCAGATCCTGCACAGGTCCCGACAGCACGGTGTTAGCACCGTTGTAGGCGGCAACCGACAGCGTTGGAAACTCGTCGGTGAGGCGCTCGACGCGCTCGGCGGCGGTGAAGGCCGCCACCATCCGGCCACCGGCGGGCAGACTGCCGAACAGACGGCCACGCTCGGCCATCAGCAGCGCGCCATCCTCCAGCCTGAACACGCCCGCAACGCAGGCCGCCGAATACTGGCCGACGCTGTGGCCCAGCACCACGTCGGGTTCGAAGCCCCATGACTGCCAGAGCCGGGCCAGGCCCATCTCCACCGCGAACAAGGCGGGCTGGGCGTAGGTGGTTTGCCGCAGTGTCTCCTCGCCGTCTGGGCCATCCATCTCGAAAATGACGTCCAGCAGCGGTTTTTCGAGAACGTCAGCGACCGCTGCGGCACAGCGGGTCAGCGTCTCGGCGAACACCGGCTCGGTGTCGAACAACTCGCGGGCCATGCCCACGTACTGGCTGCCCTGGCCGGTGAATAGCCACGCCGTCTTCGGCGTGTCATCGGATACTCCGCGCACCAGACCCGGAGCCGGGCGATCGTCCGCCAGCGCACCGAGCAACTCACTGGCGGATTCCTTCGAATTGACCACTAAAGCGGCCCGGTGCTCCAAGTGTGCTCGCCCGGCCCCGGTGGTCAAGCACACGTCGGCCAGGGTGGCCTCGGGATGTGCGCTCAACCAGGTGCGGTATTGATCAGCGAGCTGCACCAGTGCTGCGGGCGTGCGCGCCGAGAGCGGAAGCACACTGAACCGTCGGTCACCGGACCCCGCGGCCGAGATCGGTGCCACAGCGCTCTGACCCACTCCGTCGGGCGCCTCCTCGAGGATGACGTGTGCATTGGTCCCGGAGAAGCCGAACGAGCTGACCCCTGCGATACGGGGCCGGCCGTTGCGTTCCCATGCGGTGGCCTCCTGCACGACCTGCACCGCAAGCCGGTCCCACGGAATATGCGGCGATGGGTTGCGAAAGTTGAGGTGCTGCGGCAGTAACCCGTGCTCGAGGGACAGGATGACCTTGATCACTCCCGCGATCCCCGCGGCTGCCTCCAGATGCCCGATGTTGGTCTTCACCGAGCCGATCAACAACGGCCGGTTCGGCTCGCGTCCAGCGCCGAGCACCGCACCTGCGGCCTGGGCCTCGATCGGGTCGCCCAGCGACGTCCCGGTCCCGTGCGCCTCCAGGTATCCGACGTCGCTGGCGGCAAGACCGGCGCGCTTCAGTGCATCCGAGATAACCCGTTGCTGGGCAACGCCGTTCGGCACGGTTAAGCCACCCGATGCACCGTCCTGGTTGATCGCGCTACCCCGGATCACCGCCCGGATCCGGTCACCGTCGCGGATCGCGTCCGCAAGCCGCTTCACGACAATGACGCCGCATCCCTCACCGCGCACATAGCCGTCTGCGGCCGCATCGAAGGTCTTGCATCGGCCGTCGGGCGCGAGCATGTTCGCGCGGGAAAACGTAATCATCGTTGCGGGCGCAAGTAAGACGTTGGCGCCGCCGGCCAGCGCGAGGTCACATTCCCCTAAGCGCAGCGCCTGGCATGCCTGGTGGATTGCCACCAACGACGAACTGCACGCCGTATCGACGGTGACCGCCGGGCCCTGCAGCCCTAACCGATAACTGATCCGGCCCGCCGCTGCGGCACTAGACGTGCCGATTGCCATGTAGGCTTCGATCTCGCCGTGAGCCAGCTGCTCAGACACCATCGCCAGGTAGTCGTGGGTGGCCAACCCGACGAACACACCCGTGTTGGTGTTCGCCAACGCTGTTGGCGCGGTGCCCGAATGCTCCACCGCCTGCCATGCCGTCTCCAGCAAGAGCCGATGCTGCGGATCCACCAACCTGACCTCGCGCGTCGACATACCGAAGAACGGCGCGTCGAACCCCGTCACGTCATCGACAAAACCTGCACGACGGGTCACGATCTTCCCGGGTGCACCGGGTTCCGGGTCGAAATACTCGCCGGTATCCCACCGGTCCTCGGGCACCTCCGATATGGCATCGCGGCCTTCGCGCAGTACCTCCCAGAACCCGTCTGCATCCGCGGCACCCGGGAAACGCGCCGCGTAGCCGACGATCGCAAAACTTGGTGCTGACTGCTGGTGGCCTCCGACGGATGCCATGCCGTTGTCCTCCCTGCTGAAGACGGTGAAGACTCGATCGCAACGGGCGGCCCGATGGGCTGCAGAGTCACCGACCGGGCGCCAGTATTACACGTGCGCCAGTATGGGGCGCCACCATGGCCAGCGCGGTGCCGGCACCGGGCACCCCCTCGTCAGGCATGCCTACCGGTCTGCGTCCCACGCCGAAGTTGTTCCATCTTCGCGGCCGGCCCACTGGGTCCGCGAAGGAGTGTAGGCGTGTCCACGCGTGCTGACGACAGTGGGCGACAGTGATGACAGAGCGGGCTATGTTGATCTCGCTGCCAGCGCGGCCCGGACCGGAGTCGTTCCAACCAAGGAGGATGAAGCTTGCGCGTCGGGAAAATTACGGTCGGCTCGCTCGATGAGTGGACGTTGACCCCGGGCTCGGTCACCTCTTGGCACCCGACCGCCGCAGCTGCCGAAAAGGCCCGGCAAGCGCCGGTCAGCTCGGTACCGGTCAGCTACATGCAGGGCCAGCATCTGCGTAATTATTGCGAACGTACGGCCGCGGGACAGAATTTTTCCCGGCAGATCATCGCTAGCTGTGAAGTACCCGGCCAGTGTGACATTTCGGCCATGAATCACGCCATCAACGCATACCTGCGTCGGCATGACACGTTCTGCAGTTGGTTCGAACGCGCCGATGATGGAGAGTTCGTTAGGCATGCGATTAGCGATCCGGCTGAAATTGAATTCGTACCGATCGATCAGGGCAGTATGACGCGTGAGGAAATACACGCGCATGTCGTGGCCATACCGAACCCGTTGGAGTGGGGCTGCTTCACCTTCGGGATAATCCAAAGCGACAGCTACTTCACGTTCTTTGCCGCTATGGATCATGTCCACGGGGATGCGACGTTGATCGGCACGACGATGCTGGAAGCCAACGGAATGTATTCGGCGTTGAGCGCAGGCGGTGAGCCTCTCGAGCTTCCCAGTGCCGGCAACTATGGCGATTTCTGTGTGCGCGAACGCGAGTACACCTCAACCTTGACCCTAGATTCGCCCCAGGTGCGCACGTGGATTGATTTCGCCGAGAACAATAGTGGTGGCCTTCCCGAATTCCCTCTTCCGCTTGGCAATCCGTCGCAGTCCACTCGCAGTGACATGGCCTCCGAACTCCTCATGGACGCGGCACAGACAGAGCGATTTGAATCGTCCTGCACGGCAACCGGTGCCCGTTTCGTCGGGGGCCTGTTCGCCTGCCTCGCCCTGGTGGAGCATGAGTTCACGGGTGCTCTCACGTATTACGGCCTTACTCCGAGGGATTCCCGCACCGGCTCCGACAATTTCATGACACAGGGCTGGTTTACCGGCTTAATCCCGATCACGGTGCCAATAGCTGCCACCTCTTTCGGCGCAGCCGCGTGGTCGGCGCAGACTTCTTTCGATGCGGGCCTGGATATGGCGAGGGTGCCGTATTATCGAGTATTGGAGCTAGCCCCGTGGTTGAAGTGGCCCGGGCCAAACTTTCCGGTATCGAACTTTTTTCATGGCGGAGCTGCACCGCTCAACGCTGTTCTGGCGGTCGCCGACATGGGCATCGTTAATAATATAGGAATTTATCCGGACGGCCGATACTCATATCAGTTGACCATTTATATATTCCGGCACGGCGAGGGCACGGCAATGGCGATCATGCATCCCGATAATGCCGTCGCTCAGAAATCAGTGGCCCGCTATATGGCCGCGATGAGGTCGGTGTGCGTGCGGGTCGCTGACAGCGGAGACTGGGGACGCGTCGCATAGCGTGGAGCGATTCGATGGGCTGCGTCGAGCAGGGATGAGGGCGATATGCAACGGCTAGCCGATGTTGTGGTGCGGTGGCCCTGGGTAGTGATCGGTATCTGGGTCGCGATTGCTGTGGCACTGCCGCTGACGTTCCCGTCCCTGAACGAGATGGCCCAGAAGCATCCGCTCGCCATACTGCCCAGCGATGCACCGTCGAGCGTCACCGCTCGAAAGATGACCGAGGCGTTCCACGAATCGGGCTCAGAAGACCTCCTACTGGTGGTCCTGACCAACGACCGCGGCCTCGGCCCCGCGGACGAAGCCACCTACCGAAAACTGGTCGACGCGCTGCGCGCGGATACCCGAGATGTCCTGATGTTGCAGGATTTCGTCAGCGCACCGTCCCTGCGCACCGCCCTGACGAGCGAGGACAACAAAGCCTGGGTGCTGCCAGTGGGAGTTGCGGGCGAGTTGGGCACGCCGCAGTCCTACGCCGCTTTCAACCGCATCGAGGGCATCGTCAAACAGACGGTTGCTGGAACGCACCTGACCGCACACCTCACCGGCCCGGCGGCGACTGTTGCCGACCTCACGGTCGCCGGCGAACACGATCGGCTTCCGATTGAGCTGGCGATCGGTGTTCTGGTGCTCATCGTCCTGCTAGTGGTTTACCGCAGCCCGATCACGATGCTGCTGCCGTTGCTATCCATCGGGATATCTTTGGCGATCGCGCACGCGGTCGTGGCCGGCTACTCCCAGCTGACCGGTGCAGGCGTCTCGAACCAGTCCATCGTGTTCCTGAGCGCGATAATGGCCGGCGCCGGAACGGATTACGCAGTCTTTCTTATCAGCCGCTATCACGACCATTTAAGGATGGGAGTGGATTCCGATCAGGCGGTCAAGCGGGCAATGATGTCGATCGGAAAGGTGATCGGCGCATCCGCTGCCACCGTCGGAATCACTTTTCTTGTCATCAGCTTCGCCCGAATGGGAGTCTTCAAGACGGTCGGAACGTCATCGGCGATCGGGATCGGCGTGGCATTCCTTGCCGCAGTGACGTTGCTGCCGGCGATTCTGGTGCTCGCCGGGCCGCGCGGATGGGTCAAGCCACGCCGCGAGCTGACCGCTGGGTTCTGGCGGCGTTCGGGCATCCGCATCGTGCGCAGGCCACGGGGTCATCTGGTTGCCAGCCTGCTTGTCTTGATCATTCTGGCCAGCTGCGCGGCCTTCGTGCGCTATAACTACGACGACCGCAAGGCCCTGCCGTCTTCTGCTCCCAGTTCCATCGGGTACACCGCGTTGGATCGACATTTCCCAGTGAACCAGTCGATTCCGGAATACATCCTCGTCCAGTCACCGCACGACCTTCGTACGCCGGAGGCCCTTGCAGACTTGGAGCAAATGGCGCAGCGAGTCAGCCAGCTGCCGAACGTCGCTGCGGTCAGCGGTATCACTCGTCCCGCCGGAGCTGTCCCAGAAGAATTCAGAGCCACGTACCAGGCGGGCGCAATCGGCACCTTTCTGTCCAAGGGATCCGCCCAGATCAGCGGCCGCACCGATGACCTCAACCGGCTGGCCGACGGGGCCGGCACGCTGGCCGACAACCTCGGTCACGTCCGCGGCCAAGTCAGCCAGCTCGCTGCCAGCATCCAGAACGTGTCGGATTCCTTCGCATCGATGAAAAGCCAATCCAACGGCGATGCCTTGGTCAAGCAGGTCGACACCGCAGCCAAGCTCGTCGACCACGTCAACTCGCTCACTAACTCCATGGGGTGGAACTTCTCAGCCGGCAAAAACCTGTTCGGCTGGATAGGCCCGGTGTTGGCGGCACTGCAGGGCAACCCAGTCTGCGATCTTGACGATTCCTGCGCCGCCACCCGTCTGACATTCGAACGACTGGTCGGTGGGCGGAATCAGGAAGACCTCGACGCGATCGACGATCTGGCGCGGCAACTGCAGTCGTTCCCGGACAAAAAGTCCCTGAACGCATCGATAACCCGAGTGCGTGGTGCGTTGTCGAACCTCACGAAGGTGATGCATTCACTGGGAATGGACAAACCCGGCGGGCTGCAGGCCAACTTGGCCAACCTGCAAGATGGCGCATCGCGATTCGCCGGCGGAAGCCGAGAAGTGGCTGACGCGGTGGGGAAACTCGTCGACCAGGTCAAAGAGATGGGCGCGGGGCTGGATAAGGCAGCGGCGTTTCTGTTGACGCTCAAAGATGGTGCGGCACAGCCAGCAATGGCCGGGTTCAATATCCCGTCCGAACTGCTGCGGCTAGAGGAGTTCACCAAGGCTGCCAAGGTTTTCATTTCACCAGACGGCCACTCGGTCCGGTATGTAGTTCAGACCAAACTCAATCCGTTCAGCACCGAAGCGATGGATCAGGTCGATGCCATCACCGCGGCCGCCCGGGGAGCCCAACCCAATACCGCATTGGCGGACGCCACGGTATCGATGGCGGGACACACCGTGAGTCTGCGCGACACCCGCGACTACTACGAACACGACATCCGGTTCATCATCGCGGCAACTCTGCTTGTCGTGCTACTGACCTTGATCGCGCTGCTGCGTGCGGTCGTCGCGCCGCTGTATCTGGTCGCCTCCGTGGTCATTTCGTATTTGTCGGCGGTCGGTATCGGTGCGCTGGTGTTCCAATTCGTCCTCGGTCAGCAATTACATTGGAGCGTTCCGCCACTGGCGTTCGTGGTATTGGTCGCGGTGGGGGCCGACTACAACATGCTGCTTGTCTCGCGAATGCGTGACGAGTCTCCGGGCAGCATGCGTTACAGCATCATCCGCACCCTGAGCTCGACCGGCGGCGTGATCACTGCGGCCGGTCTGATCTTCGCTGCCTCGATGTGCGGTCTGTTGTTTTCCAGCATCGGCACCGCCGTCCAAGGCGGTTTCGTGATCGGTGTCGGAATTCTGCTGGACACCTTCTTGGTTCGCACCGTCACGGTTCCCGCCATCGCCGCGCTGGTCGGGCGGGCGAACTGGTGGCCGTCGCGGCCAGCAGTCGGACGCGCCGAGTAGGGGACGGTCAGCGCGCATGGGCGGAGTATGTGAGACTAGAGAAGCCGAGCGGTCAGGAGTAGGGATGAAGAAACTACTCGCAGGAGTGACGGCGCTGGTAACTGTCAGCGCCACGGGGTATTTCGGCATCGAGAGCGCATCGGCCGACGATACGCCGACCGGTGGGACGTCGACCCCCGGCACGTCAAGCGACCGGACCGCGTTCGCACTCGGGGGCGCGCACGTACTGGGCATTCCCTATGACGAGTACATCCGCCGCGAAGGCGAGGAATGGTTCCCGGGTTTGAAGCGACAAATCGTTCGCTACCCCGCGGGGCAGGTTCAGGGCCATGTGCTGGAGCGCCTCTTCCCGGGCATCGGCAAGGTCGGGGATGACATCTTCCCTGGCATGGGTTTGGACGGTCCCAGCGTCGGCGAGTCGGTCGACGAGGGGGAAGACAACCTCGATTCAGCGATCCGCAACGGTGGCCCCGGGACCGCGATCGGCCTGTCCGAGGGAGCGCTTGTACTCAACGCCGTCCAGGCGCGGCTTGCCAACGACCCGACCGCTCCCCCGCCGGACCAGCTGAACTTCGCCACGTTTGGCGACCCGATTGCGCGGCACGCTTTCGGTGAGAGTTTCCTGACTGCCATGTTCCCGGTCGGGTCCGTTGTTCCCGCAATGGACTACCGCATACCGCCTCCGGTGGAAAGCCAGTACGACACCGACATGTTCATCTCCGCCTACGACTCGATCGCCGACTTCCCCGACCGTCCCGACAACCTGTTCGCCCTCGCCAACACACTGATGGGCCTCGCTACGGGACACACTGCGGTTGCCTTCACCAATCCGAGCATGGTGCCGCCGCAGAACATCCGGTCAACGGTGAACTCAAGGGGTGCGACGACCACGACGTATTTGATCCCCGAAAAGCACCTTCCGCTGGTCATGCCGTTGGCCTACATCGGGATTGACGAGGACACGCTGAACAAGCTGGACGCGATATTGCTGCCCCGGGTGAACGCCGCATATTCACGCAACGACGATCCGGCGACCGCTCCGGTCCAGGTGGACCCGGTGAACGGCTTCGACCCCGCGGCCGTCACCGCACCGGCCACCCAGGCCACCTTCGGTGGCGGCGCCGATCCGTTCTCGCAGATCCTCAACGGTGCCATGTCCGTGTTGTCCACCGGGCCACGTTGACGAGAATGCGAGCCGACAAGTTCGACGAACTACTACCGACGTAATGTGACGCCTATGCCACAGTCATCGATTCTCTCGATGCTGCACGGACGTGCCAGCCTGCGGCCCCATGACATAGCGTTCACCTTCACCGATTACGCAAACGACTGGGCAGGTGTACCCGAGAGCATTACCTGGTCGCAGTTGTCCCGTCGAACAATGAATCTGGCTCGCGAACTCAGCGCTCATGGATCGGTCGGAGACCGGGCGGTAATCCTCGCTCCCCAGAGCCTCGAATACATCGTGGCATTCCTGGGATCGATGCAAGCCGGGTTGATCGCAGTTCCGCTCCCACTGCCGCATCGCGGTTCAAGTCATGAGCGCGTCGGTGCAGTCCTTGCCGACACGTCGCCGTCAGTTGTTCTCACCACGTCGGCGGTCGCCGAAGATATCGCCGAATATGTTGATCAAGCATGTCTGGACACCGTTCCCAAGATCGTCGAAATCGATTCTATGAATCTGGATGTCGAAGGCGGAGCAAGTCTTTCGAACGCCGATTTACCGAGCATCGCGTATTTGCAGTACAGCTCTGGTTCCACGCGGGTGCCGACCGGGGCGGTGATCTCGCACAGCAATCTCCAGGTGAATTTCGAGCAGCTGATGCGCGGCATGTTCGCCGACGCCCACGTTAAACCCCCGCCGGATACCACCGTCGTGTCGTGGTTGCCGTTCTACCATGACATGGGTCTGGTGATCGGACTCTGCACACCGATTCTGAACGGCTGGCGCGGCGAGTTGACCAGTCCGATTTCATTCGCCGAGAGGCCGGCGAGATGGATGCAGGCTTTGGCAAAAAATCCGCATGCGTGGTCAGCGGCGCCCAACTTCGCCTTCGACTTAGCCACCCGCAAGACAACCGACGATGACCTGGCCGGGCTCGACCTCGGAGGGGTGGTGGGCATTATCAATGGTGCCGAACGTGTCGAGCCGACGACTTTACAACGGTTCGTCGATCGGTTCGCGCACTTCAATTTTCGGGATCACATGATTTTCCCGTCATACGGATTAGCGGAGGCAACCGTCTTCGTTGCGACTAGCACCTGGAGTGAATCGTCACCCTCGGTTCATTTCGATGTCGGGGAGCTGGGCGCGGGCCGCGCCCAGCGGTGTGCAGCCGGGAACGGCACTGCGCTGGCCAAATACCGAGTGCCGCAGTCGCCCACGTTGCGCATCGTTGACTACGACACCCACCGCGAGTGCCCGCAGGGATCGGTCGGCGAGATCTGGGTACACGGTGCCAACGTCGCCGACGGCTACTGGCGCAAACCGCCGGAGGAGCAGCGCTGTTTCGGCGCCACGCTCGCCGACCCCTCACCGGGCACACCTGACAGCTCCTGGCTGAGGACCGGCGACCAGGGGTTTATCTACGAGGACGAGCTGTTCATCGTCGGCCGCATCAAGGACCTGCTGATCATTCGCGGGCGCAATCACTGTCCCGAGGACATTGAGGCAGCGGTCCGGGAGATCACAGGTGGTCGGGTCGCGGCGATCTCGGTGCCGATGAACGATACCGAGAAACTGGTCACCATCATCGAGGTCAAGAAGCGCGGCGATTCCGACGAGGAGGCCACGCACTGGCTCGCCGGCGTCAAAAGCGATGTCACCTCCGCGATATCCAAGGCACACGGCTTGAACGTCGGGGATCTTGTACTGGTGGCACCCGGGTCGATTCCCACCACGACGAGCGGCAAGATCCGGCGAGCCACGTGCGTCGAGCAGTACCGTCGGGACCAGTTCGCCCGGCTGGACGCCTGAGCCGGCCGCTGGGCGCACCCAGAACTGCCAATGCTGGTCACTGTCCTGGTCATGGCCCTTGCCGTCAGCGTCGAACCGTTCCGACTCGGGATGACCGTGCTCATGCTCAACAGGCCTCGACCGGCGCTGCAACTACTCGCGTTTTTGGCTGGCGGTTTCGCCATGGGTACGACGGTGGGTCTGGTTGTCTTGTTCGCGTTTCGACGCACACCGCTGTGGCCTAGCTACTTCACTTTGCCCAGAGTTCAGCTTCTGATCGGGCTTTTGGCGTTATTGGCCGCTGTCGTCGTGGGCATGGGTGTCCACCGGCGGTTGGGCTCGCGCCCGGCAAGGTTGGCTAGTCCGGCCCAACGATTGTTGAGCGGGCCTTCGCTGTCGGTCGCTGGCGTGGCCGGCCTCGCGATCGCGTTGCCTTCGGTCGACTATCTTGGCGCGCTAGCCGTCATCCTCGCCTCCGGCGCCGCAGCCCTGACGCAAGTCGCAGTGCTGTTGATGTTCAACGCCGTGGCCTTCGCGCTCATCGAGATTCCGCTGCTGGCCTATCTGCTGGCGCCCAAGACCACCACCACGTCGATGACAGCGCTGCACAACTGGGTTCGATCGCGTCGTCGCCGCGACGTCGCAATCCTGCTGGCCGCGTTCGGCGCTGCGTTCGTCGCAGTCGGCGCAGCGGGGCTGTGATCGGCAGCTAATCGGCAATACCCACCTCGGCGATGCGCTCGTCCCGGCGGGCCGGCGCGCGAATGGGCAGCATCGCCAGCAGCCCCGCCCCGAGTACGACTAGCAGGCCGCCCAGACCGGCCCGGTCAGCACCGAACAGATCGATGAACGCGAAGAACATCGACGGTGCCAGAAATGCTGCGGCTCGCCCGGTGGTGGTGTAGAGCCCGAAGGCCAGTCCTTCCTTGCCCTCAGCGGTCATTCGCAACAACAGAGCGCGCGCCGACGACTGGGTTGGGCCGATGAACAGACACAGCATGAGGCCGCATACCCAAAACGCCAGCGGCCCCGACAGCGCCAGCAGCAACAGCCCGACCGCGATCATCGAGGCCAGCGAGCCGAGGATGACAGTCTTGGACCCGACACGCTGGTCGAGGAGACCGCCGAAAACAGCACCCGTCGCCGCCACAGTGCTTGCTACCACGCCGAATAACAACACGCTGGCTTCTGAGATGCGATACACGTTGACGCCCAACACTGCCCCGAATGCGAACACGCCCGTCAGCCCGTCCCGGAACACGGCACTGGCAAGCAGGTAGTAGACGACGTTACGGTCGCGGCGCCACTCGCCAACAAGGTCCGACCAGAACTGGCGAGCCGCGCTCAGCGCGGCGACCGGTGCAGCGTCACCGGGTATGGCCGGCGGTTTCGGCGCCCAAATCAACAAAGGCAGCGCGAAAAGCAGAAACCAGGCTCCGGTCAGCAGCATCGCCATCCGCACGTTCAGACCATCGGCCGTCGAAATGCCCAGCGCGCCAGCCACCGGCCCGTCTCCTGCGATGAAGCCGACATACACCGCCAACAGCAAGGTCACGCTGCCGGCATAGCCTGCGGCCAAGCCAAAGCCTGATATTTTGCCCGAGGTCTCCGGCGTGGAGATCAGCCGCAGCGTCGCGTTGTACGGGACAGTGGCCAGGTCACTGCAGGCTGCGGTGGCGGCCAGCAGTATCAGGCCCGGCAACAGGTAGCGGGCGTCGTCGCGGACCAAACTCATCATCGCGGTCAGCGCCGCCACCGCCCCGGTCAGGACGGTCAGCACATTACGGCGTCGTCGCGGGTCAGCGACCCAACTTCCGGTCATCGGGGCGAGCAGGGCGACGGTGATGCCGGCAACCGTCATGGCCCGGCCCAGCGAACTCGTCGGCGATGTGCCCCCACCGGCTCCCACCGACGCGGTCAAATACACCGGGAAAACGAACGTGATGACGACCGCGTTGAGGCCCGTCGCTCCGCAATCCCATAGCGCCCATGCCAGCAACGGGGATTTCCGCACGGTCACAAACCTTATAGCTGCCGCGTGCGTGCGGTCACGGTCAGGCCTCGGGCTCCAGCAGCACGTCGGCGTCGAAGCAGCTGTGATCACCGGTGTGGCAGGCACCGCCGACCTGGTCGACCACCAGGAGCACCGCGTCGCCGTCGCAGTCCAAGCGCACCGAATGCACGTGCTGGGTGTGGCCCGACGTGGCGCCCTTGACCCACTGCTCGCCGCGGGACCGCGAAAAATACGTCGCCTGGCGGGTTTCCAACGTGCGGGCCAGCGCTTCGTCATCCATCCACGCGACCATGAGCACATCGCCGCTGCTGCGCTCCTGCACGATCGCGGTGAACAGACCGTCGGCGTTGCGCTTCAGACGCGCCGCGATTGTCGGGTCGAGCGTCATCGCACCGTAATCCCTTCAGCAGCCATCGCCGCTTTCACCTGCCCGATCGTCAGCTGGCGGAAGTGAAACACGCTGGCGGCCAGCACCGCATCGGCCCCCGCGGCCACTGCCGGGGCGAAGTGCTCAGCTGCTCCGGCCCCGCCACTGGCAATCACCGGCACGGTCACCGCCGCCCGGACCGCGCGAAGCATCGCCAGGTCGAAGCCAGCCTGGGTGCCGTCGGCGTCCATCGAATTCAACAGGATCTCCCCCACGCCCAATTCTGCTCCGCGAGAAGCCCATTCGACGGCGTCGATACCTGTGCCGCGCCGGCCGCCGTGTGTGGTGACCTCCCAGCCCGACGGTGTCGGCGGCGACCCGGCCGGCACGGTGCGCGCGTCGACGGACAACACGATGCACTGGGAGCCGAATGCTCGCGCCATCTCCGCCAGCAGGTCAGGGCGTGCGATCGCGGCGGTATTGATCGACACTTTGTCCGCGCCCGCTCGAAGTAGCATGTCGACGTCGGCGACCGTGCGCACGCCGCCGCCGACGGTGAGCGGTATGAACACCTGCTCGGCGGTACGGCGCACCACCTCCAGCATGGTGGCTCGCCCCGACGACGAGGCGGTCACGTCGAGAAAGGTCAACTCGTCAGCACCCTCGGCGTCGTAGGCGGCCGCGAGTTCAACCGGATCGCCTGCGTCGCGCAGATTTTCGAAGTTGACGCCTTTGACCACCCGACCGGCGTCGACATCTAGGCACGGGATCACCCGCACGGCGACATCCATGCTCAGTAGCTCCCAGGGTCGCCAACGGCCCGCAGCAGCTCGAGCATCTGAGCGTGCACGCCTGGTGCGGCCGCCAGCGCTGACCGCGATTGCGGGGTCCACTCTTCCCCGGCCAGATTGGTGACGATGCCACCGGCCGCCCGCACCAAAGCCACGCCGGCCGCGTGGTCCCACACATGATCACCGAAACTGATTGCACCGCCGAGGATGCCGTCGGCGACGTAGGCCAGATCGATGCCGGTAGCACCGTGCATGCGCAGCCGCGACGACACCCGGCTCAGACTCTCCAGCACCGCGAGGCGGTAGCGTCCCGGAAACCGCCCCCGCGACTCGACGTTGAACGTGCCGATGCCGATCACCGAATCGGTCAGGTCGGTGTGCTGCAGCGGAGGCTGGGGGGCACCGTTTTTGAGTAGCGGGCTGCCGACCACGGCCGTGTAGCGCTGCCCGATGAACGGCAGCCAGGTCAGACCTGCGACCGGTTCACCGTCATGCAACAGGCCCAGGAGGATGGCCGCCATGGGAGATCCGGCTGCGTAGTTGAATGTGCCGTCGACCGGGTCGAGTACCCATACCCACGGGGAGTCGAGGTCCGCACCGCCGAACTCTTCGCCATGCACCTCGATTCCGGTGTTCTTGACCAAGGCGTCGACGACCTGGCGTTCGATAGCCAGGTCGACTTTGGTGGCGAAGTCGTCTCCCTTTTTGGCCACCGCGGAGTCGGCGCGGTGGCCTTGCAGAAAGGGTTCGGCGGCGGCGTCGAGGACCGCCGCCGCTTCGGCCACCAACGCATCGAGGTCCTTGGTATCCACGGTCATTCGCGGACCGCCGCCAGAGCCTGCGGCAACGTGAAACGCCCTGCGTACAGAGCCTTTCCGACGATGGCACCCTCGACTCCGCTGTCGGCGAGCGTGGCGATGGCACGCAGATCGTCGAGGCTTGACACCCCGCCGGAGGCGATCACCGGGGCATCGGTGCGGTGAGCCACCGAACGCAGCAAGTCCAGGTTCGGCCCGGTCAACGTGCCGTCCTTAGTGACGTCAGTGACGACAAAGCGTGAACACCCTTCGCGGTCAAGGCGTTCCAACACATCCCATAAGTCGCCGCCGTCGGTTTCCCAACCGCGTCCGCGCAGCCGGTGCGCGCCATCGATGATTTGCACATCCAGGCCGACGGCAACTTTGTCGCCATGTTCGGCGATTACCGCAGCGCACCACTTCGGGTTTTCCAGGGCCGCGGTGCCGAGGTTGACCCGGGCGCAACCGGTGGCCAGCGCGGCGGACAGCGAGTCGTCGTCGCGGATACCGCCGGACAGTTCGACATGCACGTCGAGCTTGCCGACAACCTCGGCAAGGAGTTCGCGGTTGGATCCGCGACCGAAGGCGGCGTCGAGGTCGACCAGGTGCACCCACTCGGCCCCGTCGCGCTGCCAACCCAGCGCGGCGTCGATGGCCGAGCCGTATTCGGTTTCGCTGCCTGCGCGTCCTTGCACCAAGCGCACCGCGCGGCCGTCGACAACATCGACAGCCGGTAACAACGTCAGCACAGTGCCTCCCGCGGCGCGAAAGTATTGGTCATAGTCCTTCGATCCAGTTGCTGAGCAGGGCTGCCCCGGCATCCCCGCTCTTTTCCGGGTGGAATTGGGTGGCGGCCAGCGGTCCGTCCTCGACGGCGGCCAGAAACGGTACCTGATGGGTGGCCCAGGTCAGCAGCGCATCGGCTTCACCCGTCCAGCACTGGGCGGCGTAGGAGTGTACGAAATAGAACCGGTCGTCGGCGCTGAACCCTTTGAACAGTGCGCTACCCGGTGCGGCAGCCACCGTGTTCCAGCCCATGTGCGGGATCACCGGGGCGTCGAGTCGGGTGACAACACCGGGCCATTGCCCGCAGCCGTTGGTTTCGACCCCGAATTCGATACCACGGGCGAACAGGATCTGCATACCGACGCAGACACCCAAGACGGGGCGGCCGGCCGCGACGCGTTCCGCGATGACCCGTTCGCCTCCGATCCCCCGCAGCCCGGTCATGCATGCCTCGAACGCGCCGACGCCGGGTACCACCAGCCCGTCGGCGGTTGCGGCCGCGTTCAGATCGGAGGTCACCTCCACCGAGGCACCGACCCGTTGCAGCGCACGCTGCGCCGACCGCAGATTGCCCGACCCGTAGTCGAGGACGACTACTGATTTTGTTGTCACAAGGCGCCTTTGGTGGATGGCACCCCTGAGACCCGCGGGTCGGGCTCGACGGCTTGACGCAACGCTCGGGCGACAGCTTTGTACTCGGCCTCGGTGATGTGGTGCGGGTCGCGGCCATACAGGACACGAATGTGCAACGCGATACGGGCGTTGTTGGCCAGCGTCTCGAACACATGCCGGTTGACCACGGTGTGATAGGGCACGGTGTTGCCGGCGATGGTGAAGTGCCGCAGGTGATCCGGCTCGCCGGTGTGCACGCAGTAGGGCCGCCCGGATACGTCGACAGCGGCGTGGGCCAGCGCCTCGTCCATCGGGATAAAGGCGTCCCCAAACCGGCGGATGCCGTTCTTGTCGCCGAGAGCTTGGCCTAACGCTTGCCCGAGCACAATGGCGGTGTCCTCGATGGTGTGGTGTGCCTCGATCTCGACATCACCCTTGGCTCGCACCGTCAGATCGAAGCTGGCGTGGCTGCCCAGCGCGGTCAGCATGTGGTCGTAAAACGGGATACCGGTGTCGATCTGAACCTGGCCGGTGCCGTCGAGGTCGAGTTCGACGACGATGTCGCATTCTTTGGTGCTGCGTTCCACACGCGCGTAGCGGTTCTGGGTCATGAGGCTCCTAGGGGCTGGGTAGGGGCTGGGCCAATTCGGTGGCAGCGATCAACGCGCTGGCCTCCAAGAAGATGTCGTTCTCCTCGGCCAGCCCGGTGGTGACCCGCAGATAGCCGGGGATGCCGACGTCGCGAATCAGCACGCCGGCATCGAGGTAACGCTGCCAGGCGGTGGGCGCGTCGGCGAACTGCCCAAACAACACGAAATTCGCGTCGCTGGGCACCACCTGAAAACCTAAGCTGCTCAACGCGGCTGATACTCGTTCGCGTTCGGCGATCAGGGTGGCGACACTGCCCAGCGTGTCGTCGGCGTGTCGCAACGCCGCTCGCGCCGCGGCCTGGGTCAGCGACGACAGGTGGTAGGGCAACCGCACCAACAACATCGCCTCGATCACCGCCGGGGTGGCGATCAGATATCCCAGCCGCCCACCGGCAAAGGCGAAGGCCTTGCTCATGGTGCGGGTGACGATCAACTTGGTCGGATACTCATCCACCAGCTGGATCGCGCTGGCCTGCGACGAGAATTCGCCGTAGGCCTCGTCCAGAATCACTATGCCCGGCACGACGTCCAACAGCTGTCGCAGCTCTGAGGGTGAAACACTCTGCCCGGAGGGGTTATTGGGGCTGGCGATGAAAACCACATCGGGTCGGCGCTCGATCACCGCGCCGACGGCGGCCTCGATGTCGAGGCTGAAGTCATGTGCCCGCACCGTCTCGACCCATTCCGTGCGAGTGCCATCGGCGATGATCGGGTGCATCGAATACGACGGGACAAATCCGATCGCGCTTCTGCCTGGCCCGCCGAACGCCTGGAGCAGCTGCTGCAGGATTTCGTTGGAACCATTGGCGGCCCAAAGGTTTTCAACACTCAGCTGGACGCCGGTCTGTGCGGTCAGGTAACCGGCCAGGTCTCTGCGCAGTGCCACCGCGTCGCGGTCGGGATAACGGTGCAGGTCGGCGGCGGCGTCGCGCACCGACTGCACGACGTCGTCGACCAGCGCCCGGGTGGGCGGGTGGGGGTTTTCGTTGGTGTTCAGCCGCACCGGTACCGCCAACTGCGGTGCGCCGTACGGTGACTTGCCGCGCAGATCCTCACGCAGCGGTAAGTCCTCGAGTGTCACCGGCTTTCGGCTCATCGCTCGAACCTCCGGCGGACCGCCTCGCCGTGGGCGGGCAGATCCTCGGCTTTGGCCAACGTGATGACGTGGCCCGACACGTCTTTGAGCGCCGCCTCGGTGTAGTCGACGACGTGGATACCACGCAGAAAGGTCTGCACCGACAGGCCGCTGGAGTGTCGGGCACAGCCTGCGGTCGGCAACACGTGGTTGGAGCCTGCGCAGTAATCGCCGAGGCTGACCGGCGACCACGGCCCGACGAAAATTGCCCCGGCCGAACGGATCCGGGCCGCAACGGCGCCCGGGTCCTCGGTCTGGATCTCCAGGTGCTCGGCGGCGTAGGCATTCACGGCGCGGATACCGGCGTCGAGGTCGTCGACCAGGATGATCGCCGATTGTGGCCCGCGCAGCGCGGCGGTCACCCGCTCCCGGTGCACGGTGGTCTGCAGCTGGCTTGCCAGCTCGGCGTCGGTGGCGTCGGCCAGCGTGGCGCTCGGCGTGACCAGCACACTGGCGGCCATCTCGTCGTGCTCGGCTTGGCTGATCAGGTCAGCGGCGACGTGTGCCGAGTCGGCGGTGTGGTCGGCGAGGATGGCGATCTCGGTCGGCCCGGCCTCGGCATCGATGCCCACCCGGGAGCGGCAGAGCCGCTTGGCCGCGGTGACGTAGATGTTGCCCGGGCCGGTGACCATGTCGACGGGTGCCAGCTCGGCACCGTCGGCGTCGACGCCGCCATAGGCCAACAGGGCCACCGCCTGCGCTCCGCCGACGGCCCACACCTCGTCGACGCCGAGCAGCCGGGCGGCGGCCAAGATCGTCGGGTGCGGAAGGCCGTCGTACGCGGCTTGCGGCGGGCTGGCTACCACCAGCGACCCGACGCCGGCGGCCTGCGCCGGCACCACGTTCATCACCACGCTCGACGGGTACACCGCGTTGCCGCCGGGTACGTACAGGCCGACGCGCTCGACGGGAACCCAGCGCTCGGTGACCGTCGCGCCCGGGCCCAAGGTGGTGGTGTGATCGGCGCGCCGCTGATCAGCGTGTACGGCGCGGGCGCGGTCGATCGCCACCTGCAGCGCGTCGCGGACCTCGGCCGACAGGCCGGCCAGCGCCGCGTCCAACTCGGCGGCCGGCACGCGTATCGCCGCCGGTCGAACCCCGTCGAAGGACTCGCCGAAGTCCAGCGCGGCCTCGGCGCCCCGCTCGGCGACCGCTTCGACGATCGGGCGCACGGTCGGCAGCACAGCGTCGACGTCGGCGCCACCGCGCGGCAACGCGGCGCGCAGCCGGGCGGCGGACAAGTCGGCGCCGCGCAGGTCGATGCGGGCCATCAGGTTCACGCTGACCATTGTCCCAGAGCAGGCCAAATGGTTATCGGACCGGTACAGTGACCGCCATGCCCGCCACCGACCGCCCGAACGACGACGCGAAGCTGCCGGTTATCTTCCCGCCCTGGCTGGACCGGCTGCAGATCAAATACATGAACCCGGTGGTGAAGAAGGTCGCGCGATTCCTGCCCGGTACCTCGATCATCAAACACCGAGGTCGCAAGTCCGGTAAGCCGTACGAAACCGTCGTCACCACCTACCGCAAAGGCAACCTGCTGGCCATCGCGCTGGGCCATGGCAAGGCCGATTGGGTGAAAAACGTGCTGGCCGCCGGTGAGGCCGAGGTGCGGATCTCCCGGCGTGAGGTGCACGTCACCAACCCGCGGATCCTGCACCCCGGCAGCGGCGGCGACGGGCTGCCCTGGCTGGCTCGTGTGCAAGGGCGCCGGGTGGCGGTCCTCGTCGCCGACATCGCTTGAGCCATAGCCGCCAGACAGCAGCCAAGGCTGCGTCCCCGGACGAATCACGACCCAGGCTGCTGTTTCGCGACGCTGTTACATATCCAGTCCGACGTCGAGCACGCGCACCGAATGGGTGAGCGCGCCGACCGCGAGGTAGTCCACGCCGGTTCCGGCATAGGCGGCCGCATTGTCCAGCGACAGCCCACCGGATGACTCCAGCTTGACCGCCGGCGCATGGGCGTTACGCCGTTGCACCGCCGTTTGGGTCTGCCAGACCGGGAAGTTGTCCAGCAGCACCAATTCCGGTTCCTCGGCCAGTATCTGGTCGAGCTGCTCGAGCGAGTCGACCTCGACTTCGCACGGCAGATCGGGCGCAGCTGCCCGCACGGCACGCAGCGCCGCGACCACCGAACCGGCCGCCGCGACGTGGTTGTCCTTGATCAACGCCGCATCGCCGAGCCCCATCCGATGGTTGACACCACCGCCCACTCGGACCGCGTACTTCTGCAGCGCGCGCAGACCGGGCAGCGTCTTACGGGTATCGCGGATCTTCGCCCCGGTGCCGTGCACGGCGTCGACCCAGGCGGCGGTCGTGGTCGCGATGCCGGACAGATGGCATACCAGATTGAGCATGGTCCGCTCGGCAGTGAGCAAGCCGAGCGTGAGAGCCTCGACCGTCAACAGCGACGCGCCCGGCTGCAGTCGGGCCCCGTCCTCGACACGGTCGATCACCCGATAACCGTCGGGGCCCAGCACCTCGTCGAGCACCAGCAGCGCGACGTCCACACCGGCGATCACGCCAGCCTCGCGGGTGATCAGCGATGCGGTGGCCATCGCCCCTTCCGGCACCGTCGCCAACGTGGTGATGTCCGGCCCGTAGCGGAGGTCTTCGTCGAGCGCCCGGCCGATCGTGGCGCGCGTCTCGGCCACCTCGCACCCCGAGAGGGCCATCAGCACACCGCAGCCAGCGCCGCGGCGTGCACTGCGTTGTCCTCGGACAACCGGACGACGACGCTGCGCGCCTCGCTAACAGCAGCCTGGGGATATTCGGCGCGGTGATGGCAGCCGCGGCTCTCCTCGCGGGCCAACGCGGCCGCGGCCACCGCGCGGGCGGTCACAGTCAACGCGACGTCTTCGAGATCGACGCGGTCCATCAGACTGCGCACCGGTGCGGCCGAAAGTGTGTCGGCCAGCCGGTGCAGGCCGGCGGCGTCGCGGACCACCGAGGCGTCACGGGTCATCGCGCCCTGTAAGACGTTGCGCGCCACTGCCGTAGCGACTGGTAACGCGGGCAGCTGAGCGAGCGGCGGCCCGACTGCCACCGCATGCGCGGCCGCTGCTCTTCCGGCCCGGCCCCCGACGACCAAGCCTTCCAGCAGGCTGTTGGACGCCAGCCGGTTAGCGCCGTGCATCCCGGTTCGCGCCACCTCACCGGCCGCGAACAGCCCGGGAAGTTCGGTAAGCCCGTCGACATCGGTGACGACACCGCCGCAGCTGTAGTGCGCGCCGGGAACGACCGGAATCGGTTGCCGCACCGGGTCGATGCCGGCGGCCCGGCATGCGGCGGTCACGGTCGGGAAGCGGGTCTCGAAGCCGGCGATGGCGCGAGCGTCGAGATAGACACACGGGTCGCCGGTGGCGCGTAGCCGGGCGTCGATCGCGGCGGCGACGACGTCGCGCGGCGCCAGATCCCCCATTGGATGCACACCTGCGGTTATCGAATCACCCTGGGCGTCAAGCAATACCGCGCCCTCACCGCGAATGGCCTCGGTGACCAGGGGTCGGCGCCCGCCGCTGTGACCGTCGAACAGCATCGTCGGGTGGAACTGGATGAACTCGATGTCGCTGACCGCCACGCCGGCCCACAGTGCCAGCGCAATGCCATCCCCGGTGGAGCCGTCGGGGTTGGTCGTCGCGGCGTAGAGATGCCCCAAGCCGCCGGTGGCCAGGATCACCGACGGCGCGTGAATGATGCCGGGACCGTCGGCGTTGGCGATCAGCACCCCGGTCACATATGAGTCGTCGTGCAGCACTCGCAGGACCGCGTGGTTGGTGCGGATGTCCAGCACGCGCGCCGCATGGTCGAGCACCCGTTGCACCTCGGCGCCGGTCGCGTCACCGCCGGCATGCACGATGCGCCGGCGCGAATGTCCGCCTTCCCGGGTCAGCGCCCACTGTCCCGGTTGTGATTCGTCGAATTGCGCACCGTTGCCGACCAATTCGGACACCGCCCGGTAGCCGTCGGCGACGATCGAGGCCACGGCATCGGGATCGCACAGGCCCGCTCCGGCGGCCAGGGTATCGGCGACGTGGGCTGCCACCGAATCCCCGGTCTCCGGCAGCACCACCGCGATTCCGCCCTGTGCGTAGTGCGTGGCGGTGACGCCGGGCGTGCGGCCGGCCTTGGACAGCACCACGACACGCCTGCCGGCCCGTTGGGCGGCCAGCGCGGCGGCCAGGCCCGCGACCCCGGTGCCGATGACGACAACATCGGCGCGCTGCTGCCAGGCCGGTTGAGTGATCATTCGCCGCCGCCGGGCTGGCCGATGGCGATCATCCGTTGCACGCTTTGCCGTGCCAGCCGCGCTGTTTCGGGGTCGACGTGAACGTCGTCGGCGCCCTCGACCAAACAGCGCAGCAGCGCCGCCGGGGTGATCATCTTCATGAACTTGCACGACGCGCGGTCGTTGACCGCCTGGAAATCGACCTGTGGGGCCGCATTGCGCAGTTGGTACAACATCCCCACCTCGGTAGCGACCAGCACCTGACGAGCCCCGGTGGTTCGCGCGGCGTCGAGCATGCCGCCGGTGGACAAGATCTTCACCCGCTCTTCCGGAAATGCGCCCTCACCGGCCAGATACAGAGCCGAAGTGGCGCAACCACATTCGGGGTGGACGAACAGTTCCGCGTCAGGATGCTCGCGGGCCTGGTCGGCCAGCTCGTCGCCGTTGATCCCCGCGTGCACGTGGCATTCGCCGGCCCACACGTGCATGTTCTGGCGACCGGTCACCCGACGCACGTGGGCGCCGAGGAACTGGTCGGGGCAGAACAGCACCTCGCGACCCGGATCTATCGACGCCACCACGTCCACGGCATTCGACGAAGTGCAGCAGATGTCGGTGAGCGCTTTCACCGCGGCACTGGTATTGACATAGGAGACGACGGCGGCGTCCGGATGGTCGTCCTTCCAGGCCCGCAAGTCCTCGGGAGTGATCGAATCCGCCAGTGAGCAGCCGGCCCGCTGGTCGGGGATCAGAACGGTCTTGTCGGGGCTGAGGATCTTGGCCGTCTCGGCCATGAAGTGCACACCGCAGAACACGATGGTGTCTTCGGGCGCCTCGGCGGCGACTCGCGACAGCGCCAACGAGTCACCGACGTGGTCGGCGATGTCCTGGATCGCCGGCAATTGATAGTTGTGCGCCAAGATCGTCGCGCCACGCAACTCGGCCAGCCGGCGGATCTCTGCGACCCACAGTTCGTCGGCGTCCACGCCGGAGTAACCGGTGGGTGAGTCGGTGATACGCGCGAGCAGTTCGTCGCCCAGCGCTTCCGTGCGATTCAGGATTTCCGTCATCGTTTCGCCCCGATCAGGTTTTCGTCTTACAATCGAAAACGTGGTTCATACTAGCACCGAGCATGAGGTGCTCGCTGTCGTGTTCCAGGTTCGCGGGCTTGAATCGGGGAAACCCCAGCTCAACGTGCTGCTGTGGGAACGGGCCCGTGACCCGGAGCGGGGTGCGTGGTCGCTACCCGGCGGGCGGCTGCGCCACGACGAGGACATGACGACCTCGGTTCGACGACAGCTGGCCGACAAGGTTGACCTGCGTGAAGTCGCTCACTTGGAGCAACTCGCTGTGTTCTCCGACCCAGCACGGGTGCCGCGCACCCGCACCATTGCGTCGACTTTTTTGGGCTTGGTGCCCTCCCCCGCCACCCCGGAGCTGCCGCCGGACACCCGCTGGCATCCGGCGGCCAAGCTTCCGGCCATGGCGTTCGACCACGGGCCGATGGTCGACCATGCCCGGGCTCGGCTGGTGGCCAAGATGTCCTATACGAACATCGGATTCGCGCTGGCGCCAAGGGAATTCGCTGTCTCGACACTTCGCGACATCTACAGCGCCGCACTGGGCTATCAGGTCGATGCCACCAACCTGCAGCGGGTGCTGGCCCGCCGCGGCGTCATCACCCAGACCGGCACCATCGCGCAATCCGGGCGCAGCGGCGGGCGTCCGGCGGCGCTGTACCGCTTCACCGACTCGCAGCTGCGGGTCACCGACCAGTTTGCCGCGCTGCGGCCGCCGGGCATGACTTAAGCGAGTCGACTGGATTCTTAAGGCCTTCTTAAGTAACAATGCCCCGATGGACATTGGCAGCCTCGCGACGACATCGACCGGCGCCGAATGGATCGGCCGCCCCCAGCATGAACAGTTGCAACCCAAGGCACGCCCCGTCCTGCCGTCGAAGGACCCGTTCTACCAGCCGCCACCAGGCTTCGAGCACGCCCTGCCGGGGACCGTGCTGCGGTCCCGCGACGTCGAACTGGCGTTTCTGGGTCTGATCCGCCAGCCCATCACCGCCACCCAGCTGCTGTACCGGACCACGGACCGCAACGGCGATCCGCAGACCACGGTGACGACCGTGATCGTGCCCGCCGACCTCAAGCCAGGCCAGGTCTGCCCGCTGCTGTCCTATCAGTGCGCGATCGACTCGGTGTCCTCCCGTTGTTTCCCGTCCTATGCGCTGCGCCGCCACGCCAACGCCGTCGGCTCGTTTGCGCAGCTGGAGTTCCTGCTGGTCAACGCAGCCCTTGCCGAAGGCTGGGCGGTCTCGGTGCCCGACCACGAGGGGCCACACGGCTGGTGGGGCGCGCCGTATGAGCCGGGCTATTGCGTGCTCGACGGGGTCCGGGCCGCGCTGAGCTCGGAGCGCGTGGGGCTGTCCCCGTCGGCGCCGGTCGGACTCTGGGGATACTCCGGCGGCGGCCTGGCGACCGCCTGGGCGACCGAGGTCTGCGCCGATTACGCACCCGAACTCGACATTGCCGGGGCCGTGCTCGGGTCGCCCGTCGGCGATCTGGGCAACACCTTCCGCAAGCTCAACGGCGGTCTCTTTTCCGGTTTGCCCGCCCTGGTCGTGGCCGCGCTTGCGCACATCTACCCCGATCTGGACCGGGTGATCAAAGAGCACGCCAGTGATGAAGGCCGCGCGCTGCTATGCCGGCTGGAGACGATGACGACGGTGGGCGCCGTGCTCCGGATGGCGCGCAAAGACATGGGCGACTTCCTCGACCGGCCGCTCGGCGAGGTCCTGGACATGCCGGAGGTCCAGAAGGTCTTCGACAACATCAAGCTGGGCACCACGGTGCCGACGCCGCCCGTGCTGATCGTGCAGGCCGTGCACGACTACATCATCAACGTCGACGACATTGACGCACTGGCCGATGCTTATTCGGCCGGCGGCGCCGACGTCACCTACCACCGCGACGCGTTCTGCGAACATCTGCTGCTGCATCCACTGTCGGCGCCGATGACACTGCGCTGGTTGCAGGACCGCTTCGCGCGCCGCCCGTTGAATACTCGTCGGGCCAGGACCAAGTGGCCGACCATGTTCAATCCGGCCACCTACACCGGCATGGCACGGCTCGCCGTGATCGCGGCGAAGGTGATCACGGGACGGGCGGTGGACCAGCGTCCGCTGTGACCGGCTCGGGCACCAGGGATTCGACAGCAGGATAGCCGCCGAGGTCGTCACGCGCAGTCGCGGCGGCCAGCACGGCATAGACCAGCGCGACGGTGGCAACAGGGAGCAGCAGGGTGCACGCGATTTGTAGCGGCGCCTGGCCGAAGAACACCGGCGGCGCCTCGGTGAAGTAATACACCCGGTGCTGTTCGGTCACCGGAGCGGCAGCGAAATCCGTTGCGCCATAGTGGGTGTGCACCAGCAGCGCGCCTGCCGTCGTCGCCGCCGCCGCAGCGCCCAGCACACCGATACACAGCGCGCCGACCATGCCCGGGCCGCGGTGTGCCCGCCACTGCCATAACAGCACCGCCGCCAGCACGGCGACCACATTCAACAGTCCGAGCATCAGGAACGCGGCGACGAAGAAGTGGTCGGATTCGTTGCCGAGGTAGTCGTGCACCCGATCCCCGTCGTGGGTCAGCGCCACCACGCCGTGGATGGCCGGGGCCAACCACGCCCACAGCGCACCGGTCAGCACTCCGGTCACCAGCAAGCCGACCACTACGGCGATGACTGCCCGTCGTCGCGAGGTGCGGGGCGCCGCGGCCGGCAGACCGGCGGGTTCGCTCACCGCTGCCCGTCCAGCTCGGCCGAATCCACCACGCCGTGTCGTGAACACTTCGCCCACCAACCGTCGGGACGGACCTGCACCACCATTCGGCGGCCGCATTCGGCACAGAACCGCGGCGGCTCCAACCCCAGCTGGGCCGCGGTGGGTACCGAGGTGCCTGCCTTTGCTCCGGTGTAGACGTTATAGACGCCGGCCCCGATCGGACCGGGCAGATCGACGACCATCACAGGCTGGCGTTGAGCGCCTTGATCGGCATCTGCAGATCGTCGAGCAGTTCCAGGTCGGCCTCGGCCGGACGGCCCAGCGTGGTCAGGTAGTTCCCGACGATCACCGCGTTGATGCCGCCCAGGATGCCCTGTTTGGCGCCCAGATCGCCGAGCGTGATCTCCCGGCCCCCGGCGAAGCGCAGCATGGTGCGCGGCAGCGCCAGCCGGAAGGCGGCGACGGCTCTCAACGCGTCGGCGGCCGGCAGCACCTCCAGCTCGCCGAACGGGGTGCCGGGCCGCGGGTTCAGGAAGTTCAGCGGTACCTCGTCGGGGTCGAGGTCGGCCAGATTGGCGGCGAACTCCGCGCGCTGCTCGAGCGTCTCCCCCATCCCGAGGATGCCGCCGCAGCACACCTCCATGCCGGCCTCGCGCACCATCGACAATGTGTCCCAACGCTCTTCCCAGGTGTGCGTGGTGACGACGTTGGGGAAATGCGAGCGGGCGGTCTCCAGGTTGTGGTTGTAGCGGTGGACGCCCATCGCCGACAGCCGGTCCACCTGCTCCTGCGTCAACATCCCCAGCGAGCAGGCGATCTGAATGTCGACCTCGTTGCGGATCGCCTCGATGCCGGCGGCCACCTGCGCGAGCAGGCGCTCGTCGGGTCCACGTACCGCGGCGACAATGCAGAACTCGGTGGCGCCGGTCTTGGCCGTTTGCTTGGCCGCCTCGACCAGGCTCGGAATATCCAGCCAGGCGCTGCGTACCGGCGAGGCGAACAGCCCTGACTGCGAGCAGAAATGGCAGTCTTCCGGGCAGCCACCGGTTTTCAGGCTGATGATGCCCTCGACCTCGACCTCGGGCCCGCACCAGGCCATCCGCACCTCGTGGGCCAGCGCCAGCAGCTCCTCGAGCCGGTCGTCGGGCAGCTGCAGCACTTGCAGCACCTGGTCCTGGCTCAGGCCCTCGCCGCGCGTCAGCACCTGCTGTCGCGCGACGGTGAGGATGTCCGTACTGCCGGCATCGGTGGTCGGTCGCGTCGCCGCCTGGGTCACCAAGTACTCCCGTCGCTGCCTTACTTGAACGGTGTTCAGGTTAGGCTAGCGGCGTGCAGCTGCACAAACGTGACGTCGTCGAAGCCGCCGCCGCGATCCTCGACCAGTACGGGATCGCCGATCTGACGATGCGTCGGCTGGCACGTGAACTGGGCATCACGCCGGGCGCGCTGTACTGGCATTTTCCCGACAAGCAGCGGCTGCTCGGCGCCGTCGCCGACCACGTATTGCGGCCGGCCGACATCGCTGCCGGTCTCGGCGCCGATGTCGATTGGCGCCGCCGGGTGCGCACCGTGTGCTCACGAATGCGCGATGCACTGCTCTCCCACACCGATGGCGCTGAACTGGTCTCGGCGAGCTTTGCCGCCGGACAATCCCGCGGAGTCAACCACCTGCTGGTGGTGCTGGCCGATGCGGCCGCCGAAGCGGGGCTCGGCCCTGAACAGTCCGAGTTGGCCGCCCGCACCATCGTCTACTACGTACTGGGAGCCACCGCCGACGAGCAGTCCCGCATGCAGTGGGACGCCGCCGGCGCGGTGCCCGAGGCGCAGTCGGTGATCGAGCCATCAGCGGACCCCGGCAGCGGATTCGACTTCGGGCTGCGGTTGCTCATCGACGGCATAGCGGGCCAGTCGGCGACCGGGCGGGTATTGCCCGACATGGTCGGTGCCATCGCGCCGCGGTAAGCCCGCCGTACCGTCGGGGTAGCTTGGGCGGTAGGGCGAGAGATGCCTGCTCGCCGCGAAGTTCAGAATCGCCGGGAGCATGACGACACTAAGCGCTTCGCACGTCGACTACGTGGCGCATCATTACCTGCTGCTGGCACTACCTGCGTTTCTGCCGGCGGTGATCGTTGTCGGTGTCGTGCTCTACGTCGCGCTGCGAGACAGGCGCCGGGCACAACCCGGCGGCCGGCCGCAGGCCGACGACAAGCCGGAGTGACCGGCTGCTGCCGGATTAGCCGAAGTTTCAATTAACGACGCAGCGGCAACCTACTCTGAGGTCAGTTGGGTATCGGCGATCAGTTCTCCCGGGGCGGCCCGGCGCAATTGGGAGGAGATAGCGGTGCAATCAGCGTTTCTCGCAGAGGCCCCTGCCGGCGGTGCCGGCATCGGCCAGGTGATCGGTCTCGCAATCGCTGCGGCGGTGATAGCCCTGCTGATGCTGTGGGGCGGCTACGCGCACCGGACGCACCGGATCAGTTGGCTGACCCGTGTCGGCGAGCGGCTGGGTCAGAAGTTCGATCGTCCCTCCTGGGTCGCCCTACCAGTTCTGGTGTTCACCACCTCGATCATCTGCGCCCTGTTCGGCTTTATCTGGGATGTCAGCTGGCATATCGGCAACGGCCGTGACCCCGGCCCGTTGGCCAACCCCGCGCACTACTTCATCATCATCGGCCTGTTCGGGATCTTCCTGGCCGGCATGTTGGCGGTCGTGATGCCGTTCGAGAAACCGGGACCGGCGGCGATGCGCATCACCCACGACTGGTACGCCCCCATTGGCGGCTTGCTGATGGCCGGCTGCGGTCTGTATGCGCTGATCGGTTTTCCCCTCGACGATATTTGGCATCGCATCTTCGGCCAGGATGTTACGCTCTGGGGCCCAACGCATTTGATGATGATCGGCGGCGCGGGGTTCTCTCTGTTCGCGGTGCTGATGCTGGAATACGAAGGCGGACGGGCATTACCGGACACGCCCGAACAAGGTGCTTTCGCAACAGAGGAGCGCCGGTTCATCAAATTCCTGCGCTACTTGTCGTTCGGCGGATTGCTGATCGGCATGTCGGTCTATCAGATCGAGTTCGATTTCGGTGTCCCACAGTTCCGGCTGGTGTTCCAGCCGATGCTGATCGCCGCCGCAGCAGCGATCGGCACCATCGCGGCGCGGCTGACGATGGGACGGGGCGCGGCAATAATCGCGGCCCTGTTCGCGATTGCGTTGCGTGCCGGCGTGGCGGTGCTGGTCGGTCCGATCCTGGGTGCCCCGATCAACTGGTTCCCGCTGTATCTGGGTCCGGCGGTGGTTGTCGAGTTGCTGGGCCTCACTCCGCTGATCCGACGGCCGATTCTGTTCGGCGCCGTCGCCGGTCTGGGTGTGGGAACCGTCGGGCTGTGGCTGGAGTCGCTGTGGATCGGCGCGGTGTACCACTACCCGTGGCCGGTCACCATGTGGGGCGCAGCGCTGGCCATGGCTGTGCCGGCGGCGGTGCTGACCGGGATCTGCGCGGCGATGTTCGGCATGGTGCTGACCGGCCAACGCCTGCCGGGCCGGGCGATCGGTATCGCTACCGTAGTAGTCACCGTGCTGGTGCTCGGCGGCGCGGTAGCCAACGGCTTGCATATCCGGGTGCCGCAACAGGACACCGCCACGATCGCGCTCACCGATTTGCCCAGCCCACCTGGACAACGAATGGTGTCGGCGGACGTGCAGATCAATCCGCCCAACCTGGTCAGTGACCACCCGGACTGGCTCACGATCCTGTCCTGGCAGGGCCGAATGGAACATCATCGCGGCCTGTTCATCGATTCGCTCGAACGGGTCGGGCCCGGGCACTACAAGTCCACCAAGCCCGTTCCGGTGTGGGGATCCTGGAAGACGTTGCTGCGCGTCCAAGACGGCTACACGATGACGGCGGTGCCGATCTGGGCCCCGGCTGACGACGCGATTCCCGCACCGGAGATTCCCGCGTTGGCCACCAGCACCCGCCCGTTCGTGCTCGAAGTCACGATCCTGCAGCGCGAACGCGACCCAGCCGTACCGGCATGGTTGTTCACCGCCGGCGGGATCGTCGTACTGATCTTCACCCTGATGGTGATCGCGGGCCTGACCTGGGGCGCAGGCCGCATCAACGCGGCCGACAACGAGCCCGGACAGCCGGAGGAGGCGGCGGCGAAGCATTCACCCCCACGGGCGGCATAGCCGGAATAGATTGGTGCACATGATATCTCGCGCTATGCTTGCGATAGCTGTTGTGGTGGTGCTGGTTTCGGGGCTGACCGGGTGCGGAGGTAATCAAAACACGGACAGCGCAAGCTCGCCGTCCGGACTCGAAGTCAAAGTCACCATCGCCGACGGCAAGGTGACTCCGACCAACGCCACGCTGCAAGCCAAAGTCAAAGAACAGATCACCTTCCACGTCACCAGCGATGCCACCGACGAACTACACGTGCACTCGGTACCCGATCACGAATTCCCGATCGCGGCCGCCCCGGACCAGACGTTCCAATTCAGCGTCGACGTGCCGGGCAATGTCGACGTCGAACTGCATCACCTGGACCGCACAGTCGCGACAATCCAAGTCCGTCCGTGATTCTGGCGCGAGCCGACATTCTGGCGCACGGGCTGGGCGGCTCGAGCGACCTTCCCGTTCCCTACGCCTATGCGATGGTCGGAGCGGCGTGGGCATTGACCTTCACCTTCGCGCTGGTCGCATTCGCTTGGCGGCAGCCACGATTCGACCCACTCAAGCCCGGCCGCCCGTTGCCGACCGCACTGACCACGCTGGTGGACGCGCGTCTCACCCGCTGGACAGTAGCCGCGGTGGCGCTGGTGTTTGCGGCATGGGTCCTGATGGCCGGGCTGGGGGGTCCACAGACGCAGGCCAACGCCTTGCTCGGGGTGTTCTACGTGTTGCTGTGGGTCGGTTTGGTGGCGCTTTCGGTGCTGTTCGGGCCGGTATGGCGGGTGATCTCGCCGGTGCGCACGCTGTATCTGTTGCTGATCCGCATCATCCCGGCGCGGCTTCGTGGTCCGCGGCTTTCCTATCCGGAAAGCTGGGGCTATCACCCCGCTGCGGTGGGGCTGTTCGCTTTTGTGTGGATGGAACTCGCCAGCCCGAATCCCGCGTCGCTGCCGATGGTCACAACCTGGTTGCTGATCTACGCCGTGGTGCTGTTGGTCGGGGCGTGGCTGTGCGGGCAACGCTGGTTGGCCCGGGCCGACCCGTTCGGCGTCTACAGCATGGCAGTGTCCCGGCTTTCACCGTTTCGCCGGAACCCCGATACCGGCAAAATCGTGGTCGGCAATCCGTTCGATCATCTGCCGTCATTGCCGGTTCGGCCGGGCGTGGTCGCGGTGCTGGCGGTGTTGCTCGGGTCGACGGCGTTCGATAGTTACTCCGCGTCGCCGACGTGGCGCAGCTTCGCCGACCGGCTCACCCATGACGCCCACGGCTTGCCGGTGACGCTGTCGTCGTCAGCGCTGCGTACCATCGGGTTGCTTGTGTTCATCGCCGTTGTGGCGCTGACCTTTTCATTGGCGGCGCGGGCAACCGGTGGGGTTGACCGTGAGCAGCGCCGGGCGTTGCCCGGGCAGATGGCGCACTCGCTGATCCCGATTGTGGTGGGCTACATCTTCGCCCACTACCTGTCCTACCTGGTGGAGCGCGGCCAACAGGCCATCTTCGCGTTGGCTGATCCGCTGGGTCACGGCTGGAATCTGCTCGGGCTGGCGCACCTGCACGTCGCCTATGTGTTGTCTCTGCATCCCACAGTGCTGGCGGTGATCAAGGTGTCCTGCGTGGTCACCGGGCACATCGTGGCGGTAATTGCGGCGCACGACAAGGCATTACGGCTGCTGCCGACCGGCTATCAACTCACCGGCCAGCTCACCATGATGCTGGTCATGGTCGGCTACACCTTCACCGGTCTATATCTGTTGTTCGGCGGATAGTAGATACTCCGCACGCTTGTTGCCGTCCCAGCGGCGCAGTGCAGCGAAGCTGCCCTCGATCTGCGTCGGTCGCCCCCCGATGCGCAACGCCCGGCCCAGTTGGCCACCGCCGACGCGACGGGCCAGTGTGACGTGCGGGGTCCACTGACCGGGCAAGCTGTTGGGCATCGGCGCGGGCCGCAGATGCGGCCGGCACAGTCGGTGGACCTCGGCGTGCAGCGCCAGTAGGTCAGCGGTGGGCACCACCAGCCGCGCCAGCACGGCGGTGGACCTGCCGAACAGTAACGACGCCCCCACCGCGCAGCTCAGCGGCAGCCGGTCGACGACCGCGCTCAGCAGCGCATCCGTTTCCGGCACGATGTGCTGGGCGACGACCATCGTCACGTGCGGGCGGGCCGCCGGCGCTTGGCTGGGTATCCCGGCGTCGGCCAGCTCGGCCCAGATGCGACGGATCGCCGCGTCGGTGTCGGCGTCGAAGACCAGCTCGATCGAATGAACCATCAGCCGACCAGTGTGGTCACCCAATGCCGGTCGAAGGCGTGCGCACTCGTCGCGGCGAACTCTGCGGGGTCCATCGATCCTGCCCCGGCGGGTAGCACTGCCCGCACCGGCGCCAGCTGCTTCAGCGCGCGCCGGTTGGAAGTCTGCACCGCCGACGGGTGCGCCGGCCAGCTGCCGATCACCAGCCCTGCGCATGAAATGCCTTGCGCAGCAAGCGCTTCCAACGTCAACGCGGTGTGGTTGAGGGTGCCCAGCTCGGCAGTGGCCACCACCAGCACCGCAGCGCCAAGGTCGGCCGCGATGTCCCGTAGCGTGAATCCGTCCTGACCGAGTTCGACCAGCAACCCGCCGGCGCCTTCGACCAGAGTCAACCGCCCCGGTTTATCGACGCCACCGACCATAGCCAGCACCTCATCGCGGGTGGGCAAACTCATTCCGGCCTGCTCGGCAGCGGCCACCGGTGCCATGGGCTGCGGATAGCGCGCCAGTCCGGCCACCTCATCGACCGCGGACAATCGGGTTACCTCGGCGAGGTCGTCATCACCGACGTCGGTGCCAGTCTGCACCGGTTTGCACACCGCGACGTCCACGCCGGCCTGCCGCGCATGGGAAGCCAGCGCCGCGGTCGCCACCGTCTTTCCGACCCCGGTCCCGGTCCCGGTGACGGCCAGGACCGTCAACGGCGTGACAGCACGTCGGTCAACACGGTGTGAGCCAGCCCGAGCTCGTCGGCGTCGAGTGACGCCCGGGCGGTCAGCCGCAGCCGAGATGTCCCGGCGGGCACGGTCGGAGGCCGGAAACATCCCACCCGCACACCGGCGTCCAGACAGGCGGCCGCCGCGGCCAACGCCACCTCCGGGTCGCCCAGAATCACCGACACCACCGCCGACGCGGGCTCCACTGGTACTGCGCAGATCTCGGCCAGGGTGCGGGCGTGGGTGAGCACCGCTCGCGGCCGCCACGGCTCGGCTCCCAGCACCCGCAACGCCGCCAGCGCGGCGCCGACTGCCGCCGGCGCGAGCCCCGTGTCGAAAATGAACGGCCGGGCGGCGTCGATCAGGTGATCACGCACGGCCGCCGAACCGAGTACCGCGCCGCCTTGACTGCCGAGCGCTTTGGACAGCGTGGTCGTCATCACCACGTCAGGCGCACCGGCCAGGCCGAGCTCGTGCAACAGCCCCCGCCCGCCGGTGCCGCGCACCCCGAGACCGTGAGCTTCGTCGACAATCAGCAGCGCACCGTGCCGGCGGCACACCTCGTGCAGTTCTCGCACCGGCGCCAGCGCCCCGTCGGCGGAAAACACCGAGTCGGTGACGACCACGGCACGCTCTTCGTCGCGCGACGCCAGCGCTGCCGCCACGGCACCGACGTCGCGGTGCGGCGTCACCTGCACCCGGGCCCGCGACAACCGGCACGCGTCGACCAGCGAGGCGTGGGAGTGGGCGTCGGACACCAGCAGCGAACCCGGGCCGGACAACCCGACGACCGCACCCAGGTTGGCGGTATATCCCGAAGAGAACACCAACGCCGCTGCGGCACCAGTGAATTCGGCGAGTGCCGCCTCCAATTCCTGGTGCAGCTCGGTGTCGCCGGTGACCAGCCGCGATCCCGTCGCGCCGGTGCCCCAGATGCGCAGCGCCTGCACGCCGCCCTCGATGACGGCCGGATGCTGCGAGAGACCCAAATAGTCGTTGGATGCCAGGTCTAGTTCGGTGGCGACCGGTGGGCGCGGCCGCAGCGAGCGCCGCAGCCCGGCATCCCGGCGCCGGTCGGCGTGTGCGTCCAGCCAGGCCAGCGGCGAAAGGTCAATCGGTGACTTCATCGCCGTTCAGCTTACGAGCGCCGCCACGTCGACCATTGCCGAGGTGATCTGCGCAATTTCGGACGGTGTGCAGATGAACGGCGGCATCGCATAGACGAGGTTGCGAAATGGCCGCAACCACACCCCGCGGTCCAGCGCGGCCGGGGTGGCCACCGCCAGGTCGACGGGCCGGTCGCATTCGATGACCCCGATCGCGCCACACACCCGCACGTCGGTCACCGTCGGCAGCCCGCGCGCAGGTTCTAGCCCGGCGGTCAGCGCCGCACTGATCTCGCCGACTTTCGAACGCCAATCCTGACCGAGCAGCAACTGCACGCTGGCCACCGATACCGCGCAGGCCAGCGGGTTGGCCATGAACGTCGGACCGTGCATCAGTGCGCCGGCCTCGCCGGCGCTGATGGTGCGCGCGATGTCGCTGGTGCACAGCGTGGCGGCCAGGCTGAGGTAGCCGCCGGTGAGGGCCTTGCCGACGCACATGATGTCCGGGCTGACGCCAGCGTGGTCGGCGGCGAACAATTCGCCGGTGCGCCCGAATCCGGTGGCGATTTCGTCGAAGATCAGCAGAACCTCATACCGGCTGCAGATATCCCGCAGGTCTTGCAGATAGCGAGGATCGTGGAAGCGCATGCCGCCGGCCCCCTGCACCACGGGTTCGACGACGACGGCGGCGAGTTCGGCAGCGTGCTCGGCCAGCTGGGCTTCGAATGCCGCGGTGTAGTCCGGGTCGTGGTCACGGGGCACCTGTGGAGCGAACACCTGGGTGGCCAGGACGTCGGTCCATAGCTGGTGCATGCCACCGTCGGGGTCGCAGACGCTCATCGGCGTGAAAGTGTCGCCGTGATATCCGCCGCGCCAGGTCATCAGCCGGTGTTTGCCCGGCCGCCCGCGGCTGCGCCAGTACTGCAGCGCCATCTTCACCGCGACCTCCACTGACACCGATCCGGAGTCGCTGAAGAATACGGTCTGCAGCCCGGTGGGCGTGATGTCGACAAGCAGCTGCGCCAACCGTGCGGCCGGTTCGTGGGTCAGCCCGCCGAACATGACGTGGTTCAACGTGTCCAGCTGGGTTACCAGCGCCGTGTCCAGAACCGGATGGCCGTGCCCGTGGATCGCGGTCCACCACGAGCTCATCGCGTCGAGGGCCCGGATCGGTTTGCCGTCGCGGATCAGTGTCAGCCACGTGCCCCGGGCGCCCACCGCCACCACCGGCGCCACGGCCTCCGCGCCGATAGTGCTGTACGGGTGCCACAGGTGGGCGGCATCGATTGCGCTGATCTGCTCGGGCGTCAACGCGGGCATGGAGACTGAGCGTAAGTCGCTACGGCGACCAAACCCAAAAACCGCCTGTTTAGCCTGGAAAACGCGGCTTTTGCGACCACTCGGCGGCGAAACGGCGGTCAGCGGTCACCGCGCGGTCACGGTACGACAAATTCTCCTTCGCCGATTTAGTCACCGCGGCAATCGCCGGTACGCTTTGTTGCAGAAGTGGTTTAAGTGGCTGTTGTGAAAACAGCGGTCCGAGAGGTGGAATCCAATGAAACGCGTCTACTCCGTGGCGACCAGCCTGACGATGTTGCTTGCCCCCGCGGTGGTCAGTCCCGGCCTGGCGGCCGCTGACCAGCGCTCATGGCCTACCGGCTATGGACAGCAGCACATCGAGATGGTGGTCCAACGCGCCCTTTCCCAGCGCGGGGTGCCGTTCGTGTACGGCGGCGGCAACGCTTCAGGGCCCACCACCGGCGTCAGGCAAAGTGCCAGCACCGCTCCCGGCACCTCCAGCCTGCCTGGCACCACCGGCCTGCCTGGTACTTCCGCGCTCCCGGGCACCACGCTCCCCGGTACGGCCACTCTGCCGGGCGCCGGGGTCGGGACCGTTCCGGGCAATACCGCAACCCTGCCGGGCGCCGGGGTCGGGACCGTTCCGGGCACCGGGACCCTGCCCGGCGGAACCACCCCCGGCACAGTCGGCTTCGACGCCTCGGGCCTGATCCAATATGCCTTCGCCGGCGTAGGGCTCAAACTGCCGCGCAGATCCAACGAGCAGTGCAGTGTCGGCCGCAAGGTCCCACCGGCGCAGGCCCGCCGCGGCGACCTGATCTGCTATGGCCCCGGCGGCAGCCAAAGCGTGGCCCTGTTTTTAGGGAACGGCCAGATGATCGAGGGCACCGAACCCGCCGTCACGGTCTCGGCGGCACGTACGACCAACATGGCGCCCTATGTGACCCGAATCATCGATTCCTGACCTGAAAGCCACTCCGCGGTGCCGGCCACCGAACCTCGCTGACCCCCAGACCGTGACATAAGCAGAAGTTCCGTCCGGCAAAATGTTTCGGCCTCCACCGCCGAGGCCGGGATGGGGGGTGTGGGCATCCTTCCCGGATCATGCGGGAAGGATGCCCACGACTATCGATTCGGTCCGCTGGCTGCTCAGACCGCTCGCTGCGTGACGACTGGTCGAAAGGCAGCCCGGCGGTTAGGTAAATTGTCTGTCGACCATGACTCTCCTGACCCCGACCCGCCCGGCGCCCTCGGCCGTTTCGGAGTCCGCACCGGCTGCGATGGGGAACCGAAAAGCCGGCTTCTACCGCCACGATCTCGACGGGCTGCGCGGTATCGCGATCGCATTGGTCGCCATGTTCCACGTCTGGTTCGGCCGGGTGTCCGGCGGCGTAGACGTGTTTTTGGCGCTGTCGGGCTTCTTCTTCGGCGGCAAGGTGCTGCGTGCCGCGCTCAACCCAGCGTCATCCTTGGCGCTGCTGCCGGAAGTGACCCGACTGGTCCGCCGGCTGCTGCCGGCGCTGGTGGTGGTGCTGGCCGCATGCGCCGTGCTGACCATCCTGGTGCAGCCTCAGACCCGGTGGGAAACATTCGCAAACCAGAGCCTGGCCAGCCTCGGCTACTACCAGAACTGGGAGCTGGCCGGCACGGTGGCCGACTATCTGCGTGCGGGCGAAGCGGTCAGCCCGCTGCAGCACATCTGGTCGATGTCGGTGCAAGGCCAGTTCTACATCGCTTTTCTGGTGGTGGTCTTCGGGACGGCCTATCTGTGTCGACGACGGTTCGGCGATCGGCTGCGGACGATGTTCGTCGTGCTACTCAGCGCGCTGACTGCGGCGTCGTTCGGCTACGCGATTTTCGCTCACCAGGCCAGCCAGGCGACCGCGTACTACAACAGCTTCGCGCGTGGCTGGGAGTTGCTGTTGGGGGCGCTGGCCGGCGCGCTGGTCCCCTACATCCGGTGGCCGATGTGGCTGCGCACTGTCATTTCCACCATCGCGCTGGCCGCGATCCTGTCCTGCGGCGCGCTCATCGACGGCGTCCGGGAATTTCCCGGGCCGTGGACACTGGTCCCCGTCGGGGCGACGGTGCTGTTCGTCCTCGCCGGGGCTAACCGGCAGGCGCATCCCAGCACCCGCGACCGGATGCCGCTCCTCAACCGGATGCTCGCCGCGGGGCCGCTGGTGACCCTGGGAGCGATGGCGTATTCGCTATACCTGTGGCACTGGCCGCTGCTGATCTTCTGGCTGTCCTATACCGGCCATCGACACGCCAACTTTGTCGAGGGCACCGTGATCTTGCTGATCTCCGGTGTGCTGGCCTACCTGACCATGCGACTGGTCGAGGATCCGCTGCGCTATCGCGCACCGCTCCAGGCCGCGCTGGAGCCGGTCAGAACCATCCCGTGGCGGGCACGGCTGCGCCGCCCGACCATCGTGCTGGGATCAGTGGTGGCCCTGCTCGGCGTGACGCTCACCGCGACGTCATTCACCTGGCGTGAGCACGTCACCGTGCAGCGCGCCGGCGGCAAAGAGCTGAGCGGACTCAGTTCTCGTGACTATCCCGGTGCCCGGGCACTGGTCAAGCACGTGCGGGTGCCTAAGCTGCGGATGCGGCCCACTGTCTTGGAGGCCAGCAAGGATCTGCCTCCGTCGACCAGAGACGGCTGCATCAGCGACTTCAAAAATGCTGCGCTGATCAACTGCAGCTATGGCGATCAACAGGCCACCCGGACCATCGCGCTGGCCGGCGGATCGCACGCCGAACACTGGCTCACCGCACTGGATCTGCTGGGCCGCATGCACCATTTCAAAGTGGTGACCTACCTCAAGATGGGCTGCCCGCTGTCCACCGAGGAGACCCCGTTGATCATGGGCAACAACGCTCCGTATCCGGAATGCCGTGACTGGGTGCAGAAGACCATGGCCAAATTGGTCGCCGACCGGCCCGACTACGTCTTCACCACCTCGACTCGGCCGTGGAACATCAAGGCCGGCGACGTGATGCCGGCCAGTTATATCGGCATCTGGCAGACGTTCTCGGACAACAACATTCCGGTACTGGCGATGCGCGACACGCCGTGGATGGTCAGGGACGGCAAGCCATTCGAGCCGGCCGACTGTCTGGCCAAGGGCGGCAACGCGCAGTCGTGCGGGATGAAGCGTGCCGACGTGCTGTCCGACCACAATCCGACCCTCGACTTCATCGAGCAGTTTCCAGTACTCAAGCCACTCGACATGAGCGATGCGGTGTGCCGAGCCGAGATGTGTCGCGCTGCGGAGGGAAATGTGCTGATCTATCACGACGCTCACCATTTGTCCGCGACCTATACGCGCACGCTGGCAGGTGAGCTGGGGCGGCAGGTCGCCGCTGTCACCGGTTGGTGGTGACGCCCCCGGCGACGATGCGGGCCGAAACGGCCCGGGGAGGAGGCGGGGTATGACCGAAGCTCTCCGGCGCAGATAAGTTGGACTAATGGCATTCCGCAGGACAGCTGCGCAACCGGACCGCGCGCCCACCCAGACAACGGTGTGGCCGGGCAACAGTTACCCGCTTGGCGCCACCTACGACGGCGGCGGCACGAATTTCGCGTTGTTCTCCGAGATCGCCGACAAGGTCGAGTTGTGCCTGATCGACGAGCAGGGCGTGGAGACCTGCGTCGCGCTCGACGAGGTCGACGGGTACGTCTGGCACGCCTACCTGCCGACCGTGAGTCCCGGGCAGCGGTATGGATTTCGGGTGCATGGGCCGTTCGACCCGGCAGCCGGGCATCGATGCGACCCCAGCAAGCTGTTGCTCGATCCCTATGGGAAGTCGTTCGACGGTGACTTCACTTTCGGCCAGGCGCTGTTCTCTTATGACCTGGCCGCTGCGGCTGAAAACCCCGCCGAGACCGGAACTCCCCCGATGGTCGACTCGCTGGGCCACACCATGACCAGCGTCGTGATCAACCCGTTCTTCGACTGGGCCTCCGACCGCGCGCCGCGCACCCCCTACCACGAGACAGTGATCTACGAAGCTCACGTCAAAGGCATGACCCAGACGCATCCCGGCATTCCGCGCGAATTACGCGGCACCTACGCCGGGTTGACACATCCGGTGATCATCGACCACCTCAAGTCGTTGAACGTCACCGCAATCGAGCTGATGCCGGTTCACCAGTTCCTGCACGACCACCGGCTGATCGAGTTGAGGCTGCGAAACTACTGGGGTTACAACACTTTCGGGTTCTTCGCTCCGCACAACCAGTATGCGGCAAACCGCCAGGCCGGCGGCGCGGTGGCCGAGTTCAAGACCATGGTCCGCACCTTCCACGAGGTCGGCATCGAGGTGATCCTCGACGTGGTGTACAACCACACCGCCGAAGGCAACCACCTCGGCCCGACCATCAACTTCCGCGGCATCGACAACGCCGCCTACTACCGGCTGGACGACGACGATCCGAGGTTCTACAAGGATTTCACCGGCACCGGCAACAGCCTCAACGCCCGCCACCCACACACCCTGCAGCTCATCATGGATTCGCTGCGCTACTGGGTGACCGAAATGCACGTCGACGGGTTCCGATTCGACCTGGCATCCACACTGGCCCGCGAGTTCTACGACGTCGACCGGTTGAGCGCGTTCTTCGATCTGGTTCAGCAGGACCCGGTGGTCAGTCAGGTCAAATTGATCGCCGAGCCGTGGGATATCGGCGAAGGCGGCTACCAGGTAGGCAACTTCCCGGGTTTGTGGACCGAATGGAACGGGAAATATCGCGACACTGTGCGTGACTATTGGCGGGGCGAGCCCGCAACCCTCGGCGAGTTCGCGTCCCGGCTGACCGGGTCGTCGGATCTCTACGAAGCCACCGGGCGGCGCCCCAGCGCCAGCATCAACTTCGTCGTCGCCCACGACGGGTTCACGCTCAATGACCTGGTGTCCTACAACGAGAAGCACAACGAGGCCAACGGTGAGGACAATCGCGACGGGGAAAGCTACAACCGGTCGTGGAACTGCGGGGTCGAAGGCCCCACCGACGATCCCGACATCCTCGAGCTACGCGCGCGGCAGATGCGCAACATCATGGGCACGCTGATGTTGTCGCAAGGCACCCCGATGATCGCCCACGGCGACGAGATGGGCCGCACCCAACAGGGCAACAACAACGTGTACTGCCAGGACTCCGAGCTGTCCTGGATGGACTGGTCGCTGGCGGACAAGAACGCCGACCTGCTGGCGTTCACCCGGACAGTGACCGGCTTGCGCACCGAGCATCCAGTGTTTCGTCGCCGCCGGTTTTTCGCGGGCCAACCGATCCGCAGGGGCGACGAAGTGCGCGACATCGCCTGGCTGACGCCGGCCGGCCAGGAGATGACCCCGGAGGACTGGGACAGTGATTTCGGCAAGAGCATCGCGGTGTTCCTCAACGGCGAGGCGCTTCCCGAGCCCGGCCGCCGCGGCGAGCGCGTAGTCGACGACTCATTTCTGCTGTGCTTCAACGCTCACGACCATGTGGTGGACTTCATCATGCCCCACCAGGACTACGCACAAGAGTGGACGGCAGTGCTGGATACCACCGATCCCACCGGTGCGGTGGAGCTGGTCGTGACCGACGGCGATGAGATCTCGTTACCTAGTCGTGCTCTGCTCGTATTGCGTAAGACGATGTGACGCATGGCTTCTCCGGTGCTGTCCACCTACCGACTGCAGCTGAGGGGCGCCTCGAGCGGGTTTGCATTCACCTTCGGTGACGCGGAGAACCTGCTGGACTACCTAGTCGAGCTCGGGGTGTCGCACGTGTACCTGTCGCCGATCATGACCGCAGTGCGTGGGTCGACGCACGGCTACGACGTCACCGATCCGACGGCTGTCTCCGCCGAACTCGGCGGCGCTGAGGGGTTGACCCGGCTGTCGGCGGCTGCACGGCAGCGGAAGATCGGCTTGATTGTTGATATCGTGCCCAACCACGTTGGGGTCGACCAACCGCAGCAGAACCCGTGGTGGTGGGATGTGCTGCAAAACGGGCGGTCGTCGGCCTACGCGGGATTCTTCGATATCGACTGGCAGCTCGGCGAGGGTCGGATTGTGCTGCCGGTCTTGGGTTCTGACGACGACGCCGCCGACCTGACGGTGGACGGCGAGCTGCTACGGCTGGGCGACCTGGCTTTCCCGATCGCGCCCGGGACCGGCGACGGCAGCGGTCCCGATGTGCACGACCGTCAGCACTACCGACTGGTCGGCTGGCGGAACGGAGTATGCGGCTATCGTCGCTTCTTCTCGATCACCTCGCTGACCGGACTTCGTCAGGAAGACCCTGCGGTGTTCGACGCCTGGCATGCCGAGGTCGCCCGCTGGGTCGGCGATGGGCTGGTCGACGGCGTACGCATCGACCACCCCGATGGGTTATCCGACCCCGCTGGGTATTTGAGCTCGCTGCGCACGCTGCTCGGGTCCGACGCCTGGATTGTGATCGAGAAGATCTTGGCCGCCGACGAAGCTTTGGAGCCGACCTTGCCGGTGGCCGGCACCACCGGTTATGACGTGCTGCGGGAAATCGGCGGCCTTTTCATCGACCCGAAAGGGGCGCCGGCGTTGACGGCGCTCGTCGAATCGGCCGGGGTGGACTATCAGGCCATGCCGGCACTGCTGCGTGAACTCAAGGCCGTCGCAACCACCGACACACTCGCCAGCGAGCTGGCCCGACTGCGGCGCTGCATCGTCGCCGCCACCGGTGCCGACGATCCGCAGCTGCCCGACGCGGTGGCCGCGCTGCTCGGCCACATTGACGTGTATCGAACCGATTACCGCGGCTTGTCGGCGGTGCTGCCCACCGCTCTTGCCGAAACCGCTGCGGGCGCACCGGAATTGGGGCCAGCGCTGCAGCTGATCGCCGCCGCGATCACCGACGGCGGTGAGCCTGCGGTGCGGCTTCAGCAGCTGTGCGGCGCGGTCACTGCCAAGTCAGTCGAAGACTGCCTGTTCTACCGGGATGCTCGGCTGGTGTCGCTGAACGAGGTGGGCGGCGACCCGCAGCGGTTCGGCGTGGGCGCCGCGGAGTTTCACCACAGCGCCGCTACCCGGGCCCGGCTGTGGCCGCAGACAATGACGACACTGTCCACCCACGACACCAAACGCGGTGAGGACGTCCGCGCCCGCATCGGTGTGCTGTCGCAGGTTCCGTCGCTGTGGGCAGAGTTCGTCGCCCGCTGGGAGACCGGTACGCCCTCCCCCGATGCGGCAACCGGTTTGTTCTTGTGGCAGAACATCTTCGGCGTATGGCCAGTCGACGGCGTCGTTACCGGCAGCCTGCGGGAACGGCTGCATGCCTATGCGGAGAAGGCCATCCGGGAAGCGGCATGGCATACCTCCTGGCACGATCCGAATGCCGACTTCGAGAGCGCGGTGCACCGCTGGCTGGACGCAGTGCTCGACGGGCCCGCAGCTCGCGAACTGACCAGCCTTGTCGCCCAACTGGGATCGCACGCCGACAACGACGCGGTCGGCCAGAAGTTGCTGGCCCTGACCGTCCCCGGCATCCCGGACATCTACCAGGGCACCGAGCTGTGGGACGACAGCCTGGTCGATCCGGACAACCGGCGGCAAGTCGACTACACCGCGCGGCGGGCAGCCCTGAAAAGTCTGGACCACCCGAAGATCAAAGTTGTTGCCGCGGCGTTGCAACTGCGGCGGCGCCGACCGCAGACCTTCCTGCACGGTGGCTATCATCCGGTGCTGGCCACCGGGTCGGCCGCTGAACACGTCGTCGCGTTCCTGCGCGGCGACGACGTGCTGGTGGCGGTCACCCGCTGGACGGTGCATCTGCAGGACAGCGGATGGGGTGACACGGTGATCTCGCTGCCCGACGGCGACTGGACCGACACACTCAGCGGCGCCGCGCGCAGCGGGCCCACGTCTGCGGCCGAGTTGTTTGCCGGGTTGCCGGTGGCCCTGCTGGAACGCACATGATGCACGAATTCTCGGTGTGGGCACCGATACCTGAGCAGGTGCGCCTTGACGTCGACGGCGCGGTGTACCCGATGACCCGGGCGGCCGACGGCTGGTGGCACGCCGACGTCGACGCGGCATCCGGTGCCCGGTACGGCTATCTGCTCGACGACGACCCCACGGTTCTGCCCGACCCGCGATCTCCGCGGCAGCCCGACGGCGTGCACGAACGCTCCGCACTGTGGGACGCGTCGGCCCCAACCTGGACCGATGAGAGCTGGACTGGCCGATCGGTCGAGGGGGCCGTGATCTACGAGCTGCACCTCGGGACGTTCACACCAGCCGGCACCTTCGACTCAGCTGTCGAAAGACTGGACTATCTGGTCGATCTCGGCGTCGACTTCGTCGAGCTGATGCCGGTTAACGCGTTCTCTGGCAGCCACGGCTGGGGATACGACGGCGTGCTGTGGTACGCGGTACACGAACCCTACGGCGGCCCCGACGGGCTGGCGCGGTTCGTCAACGCCTGCCACCGCCGCGGCCTCGGTGTGCTGATCGACGCGGTGTTCAACCACCTCGGCCCATCGGGCAACTACCTACCGCGCTTCGGCCCGTATCTATCGTCGGCCAGTAACCCATGGGGTGAAGGCATCAATATCGCCGATGCCGACTCCGACGCGGTCCGCCGCTACATCATCGACTGCGCGCTGCGCTGGATGCGCGACTTTCACGCCGACGGCCTGCGCCTGGACGCCGTGCACGCGCTCGTGGACACCACTGCGATCCACCTCCTCGAGGAGCTGTCGACCGAAACCGATGCGCTCGCCGAGCAACTCGGCCGCCCGCTGTCGCTGGTCGCAGAAAGCGACCTCAACGATCCACGGCTGATCACGCCGCGCTCAGCCGGCGGCTACGGGATCACCGCACAATGGGACGACGATATTCATCACGCGATCCACGCCGCGGTGTCCGGTGAGCGCCAGGGCTATTACGCCGACTTCGGGTCGCTGGCCACGCTGGCGCAGACGTTGCGCCATGGCTTCTTCCACGCCGGCACCTATTCGTCGTTTCGCCGCCGTCGACACGGCCGGCCACTGGACACATCGGCAATTCCCGCCACCCGGCTGCTGGCCTACACCTGTACCCACGATCAGGTCGGCAACCGCGCCGTCGGGGACCGCCCGTCGCAGAACCTGAGCTTCGGCCAGCTAGCTGTCAAGGCTGCCCTGGCCTTCGGATCCCCGTACAGCGCCATGCTTTTCATGGGTGAAGAGTGGGGTGCGTCAACTCCGTTCCAGTTTTTCAGCTCCCATCCCGAACCCGAACTGGCCCGCGCTACCGCCCAGGGACGCAAGGCCGAGTTCGCCGAGCACGGCTGGGATGCCGACGACATTCCCGACCCGCAAGATCCGCAGACATTCCAGCGCTCCAAGCTGAATTGGGACGAGGTGGACGACGACGAGCACGCCCGGTTGTTGGGCGTCTACCGAGATTTGATCGCGTTACGGCGCACCGAATCTGACCTGGCCGATCCGTGGCTGGCCGATCTGAGTGTCGACTACGACGAAGCGGCCCGCTGGATCGTGATGCGCCGCGGCCGGCTCGCCATCGCGTGCAACCTCGGCACCGAGGCGACACGAATCCCCATCACCGGCGAAGTGGTCCTGGCGTGGGATCCGCCTCAAGTTGGCAATGACACCACCGAGTTGCCTGGGCATTCATTCGCGGTGCTGCGCCCTGTGGATAACTGACTACCGCTGACGGCGGGCGCCGCTGATGATTCGCAGATGAGTCAGCACGCGCCAGCGCCCATCCCACCTGTCGAAACGGCCACGGACCCCATACATTCCACGGCGGACCTACTGGAACGATGGCGGGCGCTGATGGGACCACTGGGATTTGGGGAGCGGTTGTTGTGGTTCGGTTTCGTCGGGCCGGATCGTCGGCTGACCAAGATGCTTAGCCAAACGCCGATCGGACCGCGGCCACAGGCGCGATTTCTGAAGAATTTCATGTCGGCACTGCGCACACTGCTCGACGACCTGGCATCCGGTTCCACGGTCGCGTTGCTGATAACAGGGCCCGGACGAGGCCCGGCTTCGTCGGCCGACCGGGTCTGGTCGAAGTCGTTGATCGCAATGGCCGAGCGATGCGATGTACCGCTTGAGCCCATCTTTCGTGCCAACGATGAGGTGCTACTGCAGATCGAGTCGGTCTGAGATCGTTCTACGCGCGTGAGCCGGATCTGCGCCCGATGTACCGGATGCCGGCGAGCTGCGGCATGCGGTACCGGGTGAGCACCTGGCGCCTCGAACCTGCCCGAACGCGGTGGCGGTACCGAGCGAGTTCACGCTGGACAGAGGGCGCGAGCAGCGGACCCAGCACCGCGCCCGCGCCCAGCGCCAACGCCAGTCCTGCGGCCATCCCGAGCGTTCCGCCGGCGGTCGGCTGCCCGTTGACCAATTGGACGAAGCCCCGGTACAGGGTCAGCCCGGGAACCAACGGCACGATGCCAGCCATGATGATCACCAAGGGGGTGGCCCGCAGCCGGGGCGCGAGCAAAGTTCCGACCAGGCCGGTGGCCGCCGCGGCCACGAACGAGCTCGCAATGGTGTTGATCTCGATCAGTTGCAGCCCGAAAAACAGCAACGTTGCGGTTGCCCCGGCGATGCCTGCCGCCAACGCCGCGCGGATCGACGCGTAGCCGGCGATCGCCGCCGCGGCAGCCCCAAGTGCGCCCGCCACCATATACACCGGCACGCTCAGCGCGGCGATGACCGGCATATCCGGGATCACCTGGACGTTTACACCGGCCGCCCGACCGATCCGTACCGCGATCGAGACGCCGACCAGGATGCCCGCCGACGAGAGCAAAATGTCCATCATCCGCGACACCGCGGTGAGCTGGTAGCCGGTGATGGCGTCCTGCACCGAACCGACGGTGGCCAGCCCTGACAGCAAGACCACAATGTTGGCCGCGACCACCGGTGACATCGGGGTGTTGTCGGGCAGCCAACCGGCCGCGTGGAGTCCGATAGCGACGCCGGTGGCCACCGCCGCAGCGACCACCTGCTGGAACAGCAACGGCAGGTGGCGGCGGTTGAGGATGCGACCGACCCGGTCGATCAGCGCAGTGGTCAGCGCCGAGATCACGGCCACCAGCGGTCCGGCACCGATCAATACGGAGAAGCCGCCGGCCATCACGGCCCAGCCGACGGTGGCTACCCAGCGTGGATACGGATGTGCCGCCTCCGCCAAGGTGTCCAGTTGCCGCTGCACCCACTCGGGTTCCGGCGTGGCGTCGACGACGTGCTGGGCGAGATCGGTGGTCAGCTGCAGTCGCGTGTAGTCCAGCGAACGCGACTGCACCAGATACATCGCGCTGACCGGCGCGCCCGGCACACCCCGGGGGACCGAAACCGTGATCGAGTTCGCGGTGATATCGACCTGTGTCTGCGGAAGACCGTAGGCAGTGGCGACCGCCACGATGGTGGAGGTGACGTCCGCCGTTCCCGCCTGCGAGCCCAGCAGCAGCTGGCCGAAACGCAGCGCGATATCAAGAATTCTTCGGACCCCGGCCTCATCCATGCCGGGACTTTTCCGCTCATCTTCTGCCGTGCGAGGGTCTGCGTCCTCTGCTGTCGAGATTGCCGGCGTCATTGCCCTCCTTCGTCGCGTCGTACCACTGGCATCAAGGCTCCGAACCTAGGTTCCCACCCTGTGGAGGAACGAATCCACTCAACGAAGTGATGTGGCCTCCAATCCGGTCAGGCCTGCGATGACGTCGAAGTCTTCATCGCGGTGCACAACCTGTGCGCTGTGCCGGATCGCCACCGCCGCGATAAGGCAGTCGTTGACGCTTCGAACCGTGTGGCCGGTACGACGCGCAGCGCGATAAATTCCGGCTGCGGCGCGAAAGTCGACAGTATTGTCGACCTGCAGCGACGGCAAGCCGTTCACCAGTTGCTCAAGCTTTGTGTACGAGTTTTCGTCGAGGGCGCCGCACAAGATCTCCATGGCCACGGGCTCGCACATGGCGATCTGGTCGGGTTCCTCGGACAGGAGACGGCGTAGTTCGATGGCCGCGGTTGATCCGGTCGCGCGGAAATATTCAATCCAAACGGAAGTGTCGACGAGGAGCATCAATATTCGTCGGGCTGTTCGCTTCGCATGTCGTCGAGATCGCCGTGCCAGCCGATACCTTCAATGCTCAGTAAGAAGTCACGGCTGAGCGGGACACCAACCAGCCGCCGCAAAGCCAGGTCAACGGCCGCTTTCTTGGTCGACAACCCGAACCTGCGCATGACCTCTGCCGCGAGTTCATCGTTGATGTCGATATTGGTGCGTGACATACACCAACCATACACATTCCGATAATTACCCGCGGGCGATGAGCCCGGTTACAGCAAATAACGGTAGGCCGGCGACCCGGGTTCGAGGCATTCGAAGTGGATATCGGTGGCGCGCATCCGGGTCAGCAAACCGTCGAAGTTGGCCGCCGATCCCAGCTCGATGCCGACCAGCGCCTCACCGGTTTCGCGGTTGTTGCGCTTGACGTACTCGAACAGTGTGATGTCGTCGTCGGCCCCGAGCACGGTGTCCAGGAATCGGCGCAGCGCGCCGGGCTCCTGCGGGAAGTTGACCAGGAAATAGTGCTTGAGCCCGAGATGGACCAGCGACCGCTCCAACACCTCCCCGTAGCGGGAGATGTCGTTGTTGCCGCCCGAGATGAGGCACACCACCGTCGAGTCCGGTTCGACGTCGGCTTCCAGCAGGCCGGCCACCGAGAGCGCGCCGGCCGGTTCGGCGATGATGCCTTCGTTCTGGTAGAGGTCCAGCATGGCGGTGCAGACCGCGCCCTCGTCGACTGCGGTGATCGACACCATGTCACCGGCGGCGGCAAGCGCGGCGTAGGTCAGTGTGCCGGCCCGATTCACCGCGGCGCCGTCGACGAACTGGTCCACATCATCGAGCGTCACCGGCTCGCCAGCGGCCAGCGCAGCCATCATCGCCGCCGCACCCGCCGGTTCGACACCCAGCACCGCGGTGTTGGTCGTCCGCTCCGCCAGGTAGCTGGTGATGCCGGCGATGCATCCGCCCCCGCCGACCGGGACCACCACCAGGTCTGGCTCGCGGTCGAGCTGGCCGAGCAATTCGACCGCGATCGTCCCCTGACCGGCCATCGTCCGCAGGTCGTCATAGGGCGGGACGAGCGTCGCCCCAGTGCGCGCCACGTCGTTCAGGGCGGCCGCGGCCGCCAAGTCGTAGGTCGATCCGCCGACGATCAGCTCGATGAAGTGCCCGCCGTGGTAGCGGATGCGGTCAAGCTTTTGCTTGGGCGTCTTGGCCGGCACATAGACGCGGCCGTGGATGCCCAGGGCGCGGCAGGCGAACGCGAAACCCTGCGCGTGGTTGCCCGCCGACGAACACACCACACCCGCGGCGGTCTCCTCCTCGGGCAGTTGCACCAACAGGTTGTAGGCGCCGCGCAATTTATAGGAACGAACTGCCTGCTGGTCTTCACGCTTGAGATAGACCGTGGCGCCCGTCGCCGCCGATAACCGGTCGCTGAACTGCAGCGGCGTCGGCGTGACTACGCCGGCGATCCGATTTGCCGCCGCCTCGATATCCGCTGCCGACAGCAGCGGGCAATTCTGGGCGCTGGGCCTCTCGGCCGGTTCGGCGGACACCGATCAATGGTGCCATGCGGTTGTTTCTGGCGCGCGCGTCGGCTCAATCCACCGGGGTGAGGACAAACACCGGAATTTGCCGGTCGGTCTTGGTCTGGTACTTGGCGTAGTCGGGCCAGGCCTCGACCGCGCGCTCCCACCAGGTGGCCTTTTCGTCGCCGAACACCTCGCGTGCCTGGTAGTCGGCGGTCGCTGCGCCGTCTTGCAACTCGACGCGCGGGTTTTTCTTGACGTTGTAGTACCACACGGGGTGCTTCGGGGCGCCGCCCAGCGAGGCGACGATCGCGTACTCGCCGTCGTGTTCGACGCGCATCAGCGGGGTTTTGCGAAGTTTGCCCGTCTTTGCTCCGACTGTGGTGAGCAAGATGATGGGCTTTCCCTGCATCTCGGTGGCTTCGGTGCCGCCCGACGCCGCGTACTTGTCGGCTTGTTCCCGGGACCAATCGAGGGGGCTGGGTGCATATTCACCTGAAAGGGGCATGCCGACCAGCTTAGAGGGTCGACGCCGGTCGCTAGGCCTTCTGCGCCGCGACGAACCTTTCGACGTCGATGCCGGTTAGGTTCCGACCGGCGGGCTCAAAATACCGCGCGCGGTATTCCGCCGAACCGACTTGTTCGCGTTCGGTCCAGCCGTACTGCCGCAGAAAGTCGCCGACTCCCGCCGGCGAAAGACCGAATTGGTAGATCCCTTCCTTCACAACCCATCGCTGGTAGGCCTTGTCCCAACCGTAAAGCTGTTTGCCCTCGAGGAATTCGCGCAAAATGTAGGTGAAGACGAGCCGGCTCGACTCGGGCGCCTTGGCCAGTACCGTGAAAAGCCGGGCCATCGCATCGTGCGACAGGTAGGGCGTGACCGCTTCGATGACATACATTGTCGGCCGTTCAGACTGAAACCCGTGTGTTACAAGGGAATTCTCGAGGTCCCCGGTTTCTAGATTGACCGCAACCAACTCGATTGAGGCAGGCACCCCGCCGAGCAGTCGCTCGAGTAGCGCTTTCTTGCGCGCCGTGTTCTCCGGCAAGTCAACTTCGAATGCGGCGGCGCCAGCACGTGCAATCAGGCGAAACGCGCGCGTGTCGAATCCCGCGCCCAGGATCACGAACTGCTTGATCCCCGCGGACAGTGCGTCCGCGACCTCGTCGTCGGCGTATCGCTTGCGCGCGACTACGCCACCCCAGAAGCCCGGCATCTGTTTGTCCACTGACCGAGCCATCAGGCCGCGTAATGGCTGCCACGCCATCGCATGTACCGCCATCCGGAATCCCGGCGACAGCATCCGGATCGCGAACTCATCTTCGCTAACCCGCTGCCCGCTGGGGTAGTGCATTTCCAGCGCGGGAAACAGCATCGGCGCATCGGCCGTCCGCGCCTTGAGGGCCCGCCGTTTCATCCTCTGCCTTTCGGTCGATGCTGTCCGATCAACAGCAAAGAATCGCGCAATTATTGATCTATTAATAGCTTGAGTTGTTCGCCATACAGACTCAGCGATTCGGCGCTCAGCATGTCGTGATGTCCACAGTCGACCGAGTGCTCTGTGATTTCGCCGGCGACATACGGGCGCCAACTTTGTAGCAAGGGCAGATCCCGGCCGGTCGCACTTCGTCCAGCAGAGAATATGGTCACATCCCCATCAAAAACATCCGGTACGTGTTCCAGGAGGTACAGCTGATTAGCGTTAACACTCTTCAGCATGAACTCCAAGAGCTGCTTGGACGGAAGAGCAGCCTGCACTGCTTCTCCTTGCTGCTGAATCAGTTGCTCGGCCTGCCGGTAGGTAAGCGGACCCGAATGTACGGGAATGTCAATACCGTTCGTTCGCAAGAGCTGTTCCAGAACTTGATTCTCGTCTGCAGCTTTGATTTTCGCGGTGTTGGTGTCGTTCCGCGAAGGGTCTAACAGTATGAGTCGTTCGACTACACACCCCCGCCGACGGAGCTCAACAGCGAGCTCGTGTGCTACCACGCCCCCAAAAGACCAGCCGAGAAGCTTGTAAGGCCCGGTCGAATAAACGGCTTGGAGTCGGTCCGCATAGCTTGCCGCCAGGCTACGAATCGATGCAGATTCAGGTTCGTTAGTTTGCAGCATTTGGTTGATGCCAATGATGGGGCAATCCAAATAGTTGCCCAGGGTCCGATACGACCAACTAAGCCCGAAACCGTCATGGATACAGCACAGCGCCACACCTGTGCCCTCGTTGAGGACCTCTACCGGGATTACTTCTACCGAGCTGTCAGGTTCGCCCAGCCGCAGACTCAAGCTTGCAACGGAAGGCGCTTCGAACACCGTGCGCACGGCAAGGGCGACGTCCAGGCTGGTGTTGATCGCGGCGATCAGGCGCATCGCCGAGAGTGAATCCCCACCCAAGTCGAAGAAGGAGTCGTCGACGCCGACTCGCTCGAGCCCGAGGATCTGGGCGTAGATGCCGGCCAGGATTTCCTCGATCGCACTGGCTGGTGCCCGGTAATCACCGCCATCCCGATACTCCGGTGCCGGCAGGGCGCGGGTGTCGAGTTTGCCGTTGACGGTCAACGGCAACGCGTCCAAGCCGATGACCGCGGCCGGGACCATATACGCGGGCAGTCGCTCAGCCAGCGCGGTGCGCACCGTGGACGGATCCGCTGTTCCGGTGATGTAACCGACGAGACGCTTGGTGCCCGGACGGTCTTCGCGGGCGATGACCACCGCATGTTCCACGCCGGCCAAACCCGCCAGGGCCGTTTGAATCTCGCCGAGTTCGATGCGGTACCCGCGGATTTTGACCTGCTCGTCCGCGCGCCCGAGATAGCGCAGTTGTCCATCGGGGCCCCAACACACCAGGTCCCCGGTGCGATACATCCGTTGTCCGGGCGCCCCGAACGGGCAGGCCACAAACCGCGATGCGGTCAATGCCGCGCGGCGCACATATCCCACGCCCACCCCGCGGCCGGCCACGTACAACTCACCGATCACCCCGGTCGGCACCGGCCGCAACCACCCGTCGAGCACAAACAACGCCGCCCCCGGCATCGGCGCGCCGATCGGCACCGCACCCGACCCCGCGACCAGCGGGGCACTCATCGCCGCGTACACCGTGGTCTCGGTAGGGCCGTAAGCGTTGACCATCACCCGCTCCGGTGCCCAGCGCTGGACCAACTCGGCTGGACACGGCTCACCGCCCGCCAGCAACGCCACCGACCCCAAACCCTCCGGTGACAGCATCGCCGCCGCCGACGGAGTCTGGGTCAGCACACTGACCTTCTCTTCAATCAACAAGTCATGGAACTCATCTGGTGAGCCGACCACCGACTCTGGCACGATCACCAGGCGCCCACCGCCCAGCAGCGCAGCCCAAATCTCCCCTACCGAAAAGTCAAAGACATAGGAATGACACTGCGTCCACACCGAGGCCCGGGCCACATCAGTGGGCAATGACTCCACCAAATGGGTGAGGTTGTGATGGGTGATGGCCACCCCTTTAGGCACCCCGGTGGTGCCCGAGGTGTAGATCAGGTAGGCGATATCCTCGGGACCCGGCACCGGTAGCGCCGTACTCGGTTGGCTGCCAACGGCGGGATCATCGACATCGACGACCAACACGTCAAACCCGGCTAGCTGTCCGACCAAATCCGCGGTGGTAACCACCGCCACCGCCGCAGCATCAGCGAGCATAAATTCCATCCGCGCCCGTGGATACTGCGGATCAATCGGCAGATACGCCGCCCCAGCTTTCAGCACCGCCAACATCGCCACGATCGCTTCTACCGACCGCGAAGACAGCAGCCCCACACACTCACCCGGCCCTACACCACGGCCGGCCAGCAAGTGCGCCAACCGATTTGACGCCTCATCCAGCTCGCGATAGGTCAGCGACCGCCCCGCACACCTGACCGCCACCGCATCCGGTGTGCGGGCGGCCTGCGCGCTCCACAACACCAAAACGGACACTGCCGGCAACTCCGGCTGGGTCAAGACTGCCCGGTTACCCAGCACG